>NZ_JBSFJW010000064.1:0-28508 GCF_053598255.1 Streptomyces sp. NPDC001157 | reverse complement strand
GTCATGGCGCCGGGCAGGCTGATGACGCCGACCGTCTTGGTGGAGTCGAGGGCCGGGATGAGGGCCGTTCGCACGATGGTGCGCTGGTGCGGGGCCCCCAGGACGGTCACGCCACGTCACGGCAACCGGGGAAACCGGGCCTGCAGCGTCCAGATCGCCGGATTCTCACCCAGCGACTCATGAAGGTCGACCAGATCGGCAATCAGATCGTGCAGAAAGTCCCGCGCCTCCCGCCGCAGCTCAGCGTGGGAGAAAGTGAGCGGCGGCTCCTCCGCCGGCATCCAGTCGGCCTCCACGTCCACCCACCCGAAGCGCCGCTCGAAGAGCATGCGGTCGGTCGACTCGGTGAAGTCGAGTTCGGCGCGCTGGGGCCGGGAGGCGCGGGAGCCCGCGGGATCCCGGTCGATGCGCTCCACGATGTCGCACAGCGCCCACGCGAAGTCGAGCACCGGCACCCATCCCCAGGCTGTGGACAGTTCCCGGTCCGCCTTGGTGTCGGCGAGGTAGACGTCGCCGCAGAACAGGTCGTGCCGCAGGGCATGGACGTCCGCGCGGCGGTAGTCCGTCTGCGGGGGGTCGGGGAAACGGTTGGAAAGGGCATAGCCGATGTCGAGCACGTACGAGATGGTGTCACGCCGCCATAGGATCACGGGCGTGCCCAGACCCGTACCCGTCGCAGCCACGGCCCTCCGCGCCCCTGCAGTTCTCCTGGCCCTCGCCCTGACCGCGTGCAGCGGCGGTGTCAACGGCACGCCGGGCGGCTCCGGCCTGCACGACCCGTACTTCCCGAAGGCGGGCAACGGCGGATACGACGTCGGCCACTACGACCTGAAGCTCGCCTACGACCCCGGCGGGCACCGCCTCACCGGCACGGCCACCATCACCGCCCGCGCCACCCAGGACCTCTCCGCCTTCGACCTCGATCTCAAGGGGCTGAACGTCGACGAGGTCACCGTGGAGGGCCGGCGCGCCCGCTGGAACCGTACCGGGCAGGAGCTCACCGTCCGCCCGCACGACGACCTTCGCGACAAGGAGACCTTCCGCGTCACCGTCCGCTACTCCGGCAGCCCGGTCACCGTCACCGACCCCGACAAGTCCGAGGAGGGCTGGCTGCGCACCGCCGACGGCGCGCTCGCGCTCGGCGAACCCACCGGCTCCATGGCATGGTTCCCCGGCAACGACCACCCCTCCGACAAGGCGTCGTACGACATCGCCGTCACCGTGCCGAAGGGCCTGCAGGCCGTGTCCAACGGGGAGCCGACGGGCGAGACGAGCGGCGCGGGCCGTACGACCTTCACCTGGCACACCGCCGAGCCCATGGCGACCTACCTCGCCACCCTCGCCATCGGCCACTACGACATCAGCCGCTACACCGTCGGCAGCAAGCACCTGCCCGTGTACGTCGCCGTCGACCCGACCCAGGCGAAGGCGAGCCGGAAGGTGCTCGCGCAGCTCCCCGAGATCATCGAGTGGGAGGAGTACAACTTCGGGCCGTACCCCTTCTCCTCCACCGGAGCGATCGTCGACCGTCCGGACGACGCCGGGTACGCCCTGGAGACCCAGAACCGGCCCGTCTTCCCCGGCGCCCCCGACACCGGAACCCTCGTCCATGAGCTGGCCCACCAGTGGTACGGCGACTCCGTCACACCGAAGAGCTGGCGGGACATGTGGCTGAACGAGGGCTTCGCGACGTACGCGGAGTGGCTGTGGGACGAGGACCACGGCGGAGACACCTGCCAGGAGACCTTCGAATCCCGCTACGAGGACGGCGACAAGGACATCTGGGCCTACCCGCCGGCGAAGCCGAGCAGCGCGGCGCACATCTCCGACCCCCTCGTCTACGAGCGCGGCGCGATGGTCCTGCACAAGATCCGGCAGACCGTCGGCGACGACACCTTCTACGACATCATCCAGGGCTGGGCCGCCGCCCACCGCCACGGAAACGCGGACACCGACGACTTCACGGCGTACGTCGAGAAGAAGGCACCGGACAAGGACTTCAAGGAGATCTGGAAGGACTGGCTGTACGGGGAGGGAAAGCCGGACCACCTGTAACGCAACGGGCGGTCCGGCAGATCAAGCCCCGGCGTGCGGACGTCAGTTGACGTTGACGGCCTTCCAGGCCGCGGCCACCGCGTTGTACTCCGCGCTGCCCGAGCCGTACAGGTCGCTCGCCGCCTGGAGGGTGGCGGTGCGGGCGCCCGCGTAGTCGGTCGAGGAGGTGAAGTACGTGGTCAGGGCCTTGTACCAGATCTGGTCGGCCTTGGCGCGGCCGATGCCGGTGACCGTCGAGCCGTCGTATGTCGGGGAGTTGTAGGAGACCCCGTTGATGGTCTTCGCGCCGCTGCCCTCGCTCAGCAGGTAGAAGAAGTGGTTCGCGACGCCCGAGGAGTTGTGGACGTCGAGGCGGCCGACGTTGCGCGACCAGTAGTCGGCCGAGCTGCCGTCCTTGCTGGGCTTGTCCATGTAGCGCAGCGGGCTGCCGTTGCCGTTGATGTCGATCTTCTCGCCGATGAGGTAGTCACCGGGGTCGGAGGAGTTGTTCGCGAAGAACTCCACCGAGGTGCCGAAGATGTCGGAGGTGGCCTCGTTGAGCCCGCCCGACTCCCGGCTGTACTTGAGGCCGGCCGTGGCCGCGGTCAGCCCGTGGCTCATCTCGTGGCCGGCCACGTCGAGCGAGGTCAGCGGGTGGGTGTTGCCCGAGCCGTCGCCGTACGTCATGCAGAAGCAGCTGTCGTTCCAGAACGCGTTGACGTACGCGTTGCCGTAGTGGACCCGGGAGTAGGCGGCCTTGCCGTCGCCCGCGATGCCGTTGCGGTTGAAGGCCGACTTGTAGAAGTCCCAGGTGACGGCGGCGCCGTACGCGGCGTCGACGGCGGCGGTCTGGCGGTTGGCCGGGGTGCCGTCGCCCCAGGTGTCGTCCGCGTCGTGGAAGAGGGTGCCGGTGCCGGACGTGCCGCCGTTCAGGTCGTACGTCTTGTGCCCACCGCGGCCGCCGTCGATCAGGTCGTAGCCGCCGGAGGCGGAGGCCGTGGTGCCGAGGGTGACCGTGCCGCTGTACTCGCTGGTGCCCGTGCCGGTGTCGACGGCCTGGTACTCGTAGATCTTCTTGCCGGTGGTGGCGTCCGTGATGACGTGCAGCTCGCTCGGGGTGCCGTCGTGCTGCAGGCCCTTGACGACGGACTCGTAGGCGAGGACGGGCTTGGCCCCGGCAGCCCAGACGACCTTGCGGGCGGTGGCCGTCGAGGCCTTGGTCCCGGCGAGGGCGGACTTCTTCGCGGCGGCGGCCGATATGGAGGCGTCCGTCGACGCCACGGATATCCGCGCCTTGGTCGCCTTCGAGACACCCTTCAGCGCGCCGCTCTTCGCCACGTGGGTGACCAGGTCGCCGCCGAGGACGGGCAGACCGGCGTAGGTGCGCTGGTAGCGGGTGTGGACGGTGCCGTCGGCGTCCTTGACGACGTCCTGGACGACGAGCTTCTCCTGCGCGCCGAGCCCGAGTTCCCGGGCGGTCGAACCGGCCGCCTCCTGGGCGGACTTGATGGCGACGGCGCGGGCCGAGGCGCTGAGGGGGAGGGCGGTGGCGCCGCTGTTGTGGCTAGGGGCCGCGGTGGCGGCGCCGTTCTGCAGGGCGAGCACGACCATCGCGGCGGAGCCGATCAGGGCGCCGGTGCGAAGGGCGGTCTTGCGGGTGCTGCGGGTGCTGCGGGTGCCGTGGGAACGCTGTCTCACTCGATCTCCTTCGGGCCGGCCTCATGGTGGAGGCACAGAGATGGCACAGGTGGGGCACAGAGTTGCGGCGGGCGAGGAGAGGGTGACACCCGAACCGGCCTGTTTGACAGGCCGCCGTCAAGACTTTACGTGTTTGTATCCGAAAGCCGTTGCTGGGGATCCGCTATGCGGACGGGTGGGGTCGGGTCAACTCCCTGTTTTGTAAGCGCAGTTGGCGCGCGATCCGTCACACCCGGCACCGCGGTCCGGCTTCCTCTCGGGAGGAGAAGAAGCCGGACCCGGTCCCTCGGCCTACGCGATGTTGGTGATGGTCTTCCAGAGCGTGGCGACGCTTGCGAGGTGGTGGGTGCCGAGCCGATAGCCGTTGGCGTCGGGGGCGGTGCCCATGTTGGCCCACAGTTCCTTGTCGCCGGTGACCGTGTAGAGGTCGGCGATGCCGTCTCCGTCCGCATCGCCGGGCGAGGTCATGAGCGGACGGTCGGCCGTGGTGAAGGCGCCGTTGGTGATGGCGGTGCGGGTGCCGAGGGCGTCGGTGGCGAAGGGGTAGTCGTAGATGACGCCGGTGGTCTTGTTCCGGGCCCAGAGGTTGGGGTGGCCGTCGTGATCGGTGTCGCCGGGCGAGGTGATGGTGTAGCCGTTCCAGGCGGAGGTGCCGATCTCGTGGGCTTCGGTGAACATGCCGGTGGTGGTGGCGCCGAGGAAGAGCCAGAGGTGGTCGTTCTCGACGGTGACCAGGTCGGGGTGGCCGTCGCCGTTCACGTCGCCGGGGGCGGTGATCTGGCTGACTGCCGACCAGTCGGTGGCGTAGGCGGAGCAGGTTCCCTTGGTGCAGGCCGGCCTGGCGACTGCGATGCGGTGGTTTTGGGTGAAGTAGCGGCTGGACGTCGGCGGCCACGGCCACACACGTCCGCGGCGGCAAACTGCCCGACCTGACAGCACGCTTCACCGACACCGACCGGGTGGACAGCCGCGCTCTGAAGGCCGACGGCACCTGGCGCACCTCGGAAACCACCACCGCGTTCGACAGCACCTCCGGCCTGCCCACCCAGGTGGACGACAAGGGCGAGGTCGGCATCGACGGCAAGCCCGTCGCCAACACCACCACACCGGAGAACTGCACCACCACCGCCTACGCCTCCGACGCTTCCCGGAGCATGTACGCCTTCCCGGCCGAGGTGATCACGGAGGCGGGCGGATGCGTCACCAAGGCGGACGCTCACACTCTGTCGGACACCCGCACCTGGTACGACAAGTCCACGACCCTGGGCAGCCTGCCGGCCAGCGGTCCGGGAGACGCCACCAGCACCCAGAAGGCCAAGCTCGTCGACGACCAGGGCAACCTCACCTGGGCCAAGGCCGCCGGCACGGAGTTCGACACCTACGGTCGCGTCACCAAGAGCACCGACCCGATGGGCCGTTGGACGACGACCGCCTACACGGACAACAGCAGCACCAAGGCCACCAAGGCCAAGTACTTGCCGGTCACCACCGTGTCGACGAACATCAAGGGCTGGTCGACGACCACGACCGTCGACCCGGGCCGCCAGCTCCCGCTGACCGTCACCGACCCCAACAAACGGTTGACCACCGAGACGTACGACGGCCTCGGACGCCTCACCGCCGTCTGGCTCCCGAACCACACCAAGGCCGCCAACGCCTCCACGCCAAGCACCAAGTTCACGTACTCCGTGACGCAGTCCGCTCCGAGTTATGTGGAGACGCAGCAGTACACCGACGGCGGCGACTACACGGCCAAGTACGAGATCTACGACGGCATGCTGCAGCTGCGGCAGACGCAGTCCACGCCACTCAACGATGCCGTCGGCCGCTTGATCACCGATACCGACTACGACTCCCACGGCTGGACGACTGCGGCCAACGCCGCCTACTTCAACGATGACACGCCACGCCCCACGGGCACTTTGGTCACCCCCGTGGATGCTCAGGTCCCCTCCACCGCCCGGACCACCTACGACGGCCAGGGCCGCCCCACAGCCACCGTCCTGTACTCACTGGGCCACCCGCAGTGGCAGACCACCACCGCCTACCCCGGCGCCGACGAGACCGATGTCACTCCGCCGGCCGGTGCCACCCCCACGGCGACCATCACCGACGCCCGCGGCAAGACCACCGAACTGCGCCAGTTCCACGGCACCAAGCCCACCGGCACCTACGACAAGACGGTTTACGCCTACGATGCGGCGGGAGAGACGCTGCGGACCGTCGGCCCGCTCGCCGCGGACGCCTCGACCGATGACGCCGCCGCCAAGAAGGTCACCTGGACCAGCGCCTACGACCTGCTCGGACACGTCACGGTCGGCACCGACCCCGACACCGGTACCAGTCACACGAGTTACGACGACGACGGCGAAGCGTTGGAGACGCACACGGACGGCCTCGACGAGACCGGCCACCTCTTCACCGACTACGACAACCTGGGCCGCGTCAGCGACACCTGGGGCTGGGACGCCAAGACGTCGCAGAAGGTGAAACTCAGCCACCACGACTACTACGACGCCGCCACCGACACAGCCCTGGGCCTGCCGAAGTCGAGCACCGTCTACGAGAACGGCAAGACCGTCTACACCAGCACGGTCACCGGCTACACCACGACCTACCAGCCCTCCGGGACCAGCATCAGCATCCCGTCCGGCGCCTACGGCAACACCAGCGCCGTCACCTACAGCACGACCGACAAGTACACGTCCGTCCAGGACCTGCCCTACACCGTCCAGATCGCCACCACTGGCACCGGAGGCCTGATCGGGGACGAGACGGTCGGCCACTCCTACAACGACATCGGCTTGCCTGTCTCCAACGGCGGCACGGACACGTACACCTCGTACATCGACTACAGCCCGCTCGGTCAGACGCTCCGCACCACCATGGGCGTGATGCCCCGCCAGGTGGTCACCACCGACGCCTGGGAACAGGCGACCGGCCGGCTCCTGACCCACACGGTGAACAAGGAGGACGGGACCAGCGCCGTCGACCAGGTCGACTACACCTACAACCAGGCCGGTCAGATCACCTCGGCCAACGACGTCCAGGACGCGGGCGGAACCGCACACACCGACACCCAGTGCTACCGCTACGACTACCTCAACCGTCTCACCGACGCCTGGACCGACACCGGTGGCACGCACACCGAGGACTCGCCCAGCATCAACGGCATCGGCGGATGCACGAACACCACGCCCGACGCAGGCCATCTCGGCGGCCCCGCCCCGTACTGGCAGAGCTACGGCTATGACCTCACCGGCAACCGCACCACCAAGACCGACCACGACGTCACGGGTGACGCGACCAAGGACGTCACCACCGACGAACACTTCGACCTCGCCGGCCACACCCACGCCGTCCACACCGTCAGCACGGCCGACACCACCCAGACGTACAGGTACGACCAGGCAGGCAACCCCACTGCTCTGACCACCACAGCAGGCGGGAACGACCAGCCGGACCAGACCCAGGCCTACACCTGGAACTCCCTCGGCAAACTCGCCACCCTGAGCGTCGGCCCGGCCGCGTCACCGAAGCACACGGCCGGCTATCACTACGACGACGCCGGCAACCTGATCGCCCGCACCGACGACGGCAAGACCACCCTCTACCTCGGCAGCGACCAGCTCACCCTCACCGGCGGCGCGGTCACCGGCGCCACCCGCTACTACTCCCTGGCTGGAGCACCCACTGCGGTCCGCACCGCAACCGCCGGTACCAGCGGCACCAAGCTGAGCTACCAGACCGCAGACCCGAACGGCACCGCCACCGACGACATCACCGCCGACACCCTCACCGTCACCCGTCGCTCCGTAACCCCCTTCGGTGAACCCCGTGGTCAGGCCCCCGCCAAGTGGCCCGGCGACCACGGCTTCGTCGGCGGCACGATCGATACGACCACCGGCCTGACCAACATCGGGGCCCGCGAGTACAACCCGGCCCTCGGCCGCTTCCTCAGCCCCGACGCCCTGCTCAACGGCGCCGACCCGCAGTCCTTCAACGGCTACGCCTACGCCGACAACAACCCCGTCACCGGCAGCGACCCGACAGGCCTGTTCTGCGACGGATGCAGCGCCGACGGGGACAACTCGGGCTGGGGGCCGGGCCACGGGCCGGGATGCACCACCGAGGGCTGCTACGAGAAGCGCGACGGCAAGTTCGTTGCCGTCTCCGGTCCCGCTGCCGGCTACCACCCGACCAGGAGCGGCCGTACCTATCCCCGCACCATCGCGCACAGGACCGTCCCCACCCGCCGGGAGTTCGCAGCACGCGGAGCGTCCGGCAGTTACAGGCACGAACTGCATCAGTGGGCGACAGGGATCTGCATGGAGGAGCCGAACAGCGCCTTCTGCGTGGAAGCCGGGGACCTGGGCCTCCTCGACAGCGAGCACCCGGTTGCCGACAAGATTGTCGGGGGCGTGGTCGGCGGTCTCACCTGCCTCGCTATGGCCGAGGTCTGCGGACAGCTCGCCCTCAGCGCGGCCAGTGGTGAAGTCGAGGTGGCGGCCGGTGGATCCATGGCCATCGGCCCTAGCGTCGGCATGGCGGCCAAGCTGTTGTTCGGGGAAGGGGGAGGGGAAGCCGCCGCTGCCGGATGCAAGCTCAGCTTCACTCCCGACACCCCTGTGCTCATGGAGCACGGTGAGACCAAGGCCATCGGCAAGATCAAACCCGGCGACAAGGTCGAAGCAGCCGACCCCAAGACCGGCAAACACCGAGGGCCCCGGGCCGTCACGGCCACTCACATCAACCACGACTACGACCTGATCGACCTTCGGGTCCGACTTGGCGACGGCACTGATGCCGTCCTCCACACGACTTCCAAGCACCCGTTCTGGGATGACACCGTCCACGCCTGGGTTCCTGCGGGCCACCTGGCACCGGGCCATGCCCTCAGCAGCGCTACTGGCCAGCACCTGCACGTCGTCGCGGTGATCGATCGTCCCGGCGATCGGGATATGTACAACCTCACGGTGGAACAGCTGCACACGTACTATGTGCTGGCGGGTAAAACCCCAGTCTTGGTTCATAATTCCGGTGGTCCTGCATGTGGGTTTCCGAACGTTGCCGATGGTGATTACCTCTGGCATGAGATAAGAACTCCACACGGGATAGTTGGAATGGGTGGCAATGTGGAAGTGAATGGTACGCATGTGACCATTTCTAACGTTGCTGTTTATGGAGAGGACGGTCTTGAGCGTGGAAGTCTTGGTGTTGGGCCAGTCCTTTCGGAGCTTCGAGGCAACATAGCTCCGTCTCTGGCAAGGCAGGGGTACGAATCGCTTAGGATCGAGGGGGAGAGATTGAGTGGACCTGTCGGGCACAGGGTTGACTTCACCATCGACCTGACCAAGTATTCTGGAGGATCCAGGTGATCGGACAGGCGCAGTACGAGGCGACGCTGCAGAGCCTTCGACCCAAACTGAGAGAGGGCATGGGAGTCGAATCCGTGCTCGACTACCTCAAAGAGCAGGGTTTCTCGCAAATCGCTTGCATTCGTGCAGTGGGTGATCTGGGAATTTGCTCGGCCGGCGAAGCTAAGCGATTGGTTCATTACAGCCGGGCATGGTCATCGACACGGGAGCAGAATGAAGCCCTGCACGAGGGGCTTGCGGAGGATCTCGGAGAGGAGATCTGAGGGCAGTAGGTGACGCTCGAAGCCTCGTCACACCCGTCGCTCGAGATCGGCCCGCATGGCCGCCCGCGCCGCCCAGACGGCCCGGCCGTGCTTGAGTCGTTGCTCCTGGAATTAGGGGAGTCGAGGGCCGGGTTGCCAGCGGCGAAGATCTCCTGCAGCTCCCGCAGAGTGCCGTAGACGTCCTACAGGACGTCTGACATCTCCTGCGGCGCGCAGATCAGGGCTGATTCGCGGACCTCGTCGCAGCCCGAGGTGTGGAACGCCTCCCGTACGGCTGCGTTCAGGGTGTCCCGGCGCTGGTGAGCCAGTGCGGTTGCATGCATGGCTTCGTACGCCAGCTGGTACTCCGTCAGGCAGGTCACGTAGGTGTCCCTCCGTTCCTGACGGTCGCGGTCCGTCGCGTTGCGGCGCCAGCGTGCGCGGTCCGCGAGCAGGGTCGAGCCGATGCCGATGAGCGCGCCGAGTCCGGCTCCTGCCAAGGTTGTCCAGTCCACCTCGGCATGGTGCATGGGCGGGTTGTGGCTCATGCGGGCGGGGTGGGGAGCATGTGCTGACCTTTGGGAAGATTTCCCGGAAGCCACACCACGATTCCGGGGACGGAAGACGATGACGACACCGCCGCAGCCGCCGTACGGCCATCAGCCTCAGTACGGTCAGCAGCCACCGCCCCCGCCGCCGCACCCACCTGCCACGGCACCGGCCGGCTTCGGGCCGCCGCCACCGCAGTACGCCGCCCCGCATCCGGGTGCGTATGCCCCGGTCCCGACTCCGCCCCAACCACCCGCCGAAGGGCCGGAGTTCATGGCGGTCGACGTCCACAACTCGGTCGTGGTCGACATGGCGGGCGTCGCCTTCGAGGATCACGGTGCCGCCATCGAGTTCTCCTGGCAGGAGATCGGCAGCATCCACTACAAGGCGAGCCCGAACGGCAAGGCGCTGATGGTGGCGGTGGTGCTGCCGAGCGGCCAGTTCTACGAGTGCGTGGTGCAGGCGAAGCCGAGGGCGCAGCTGGGGGAGTGGTTTGCGCAGTTGGCGGCGGTGCTGGGTTATTACCGGCCGATGGGCTGGTAGAGCGGCAGGTTGTCCGTGGAGATCGTCCAGTCGCCGATGGTGACGTCCTCGCCGTAGACGAAGTCCTTGCGGGTGGCGTAGCGGGGGCCGTCGGGGGTGGGGTGGATGTCGGTGAGGACGGCGCCCTCGCCGGTGCGAGGGTCGAAGATCGCGTAGACGGGGATGCCGATCAGGGGGTAGTCGCGCATCTTGCTCACCCAGTCGTTGTCCGGGTTGGAGCGGGAGACCACTTCGATGGCGGCGATGAGGGTATGCGGGTCGATGGAACCTTCAGTGTCCAGGTCGGTCCAGGCGATCACCATGACGTCGGGGTGGCGCATGATGCCTTCGGGCTCGTCCTCCACATCGGGGGTGCCGTTGTGGGCCAGCAACTCGTCCGGCATGACCTTTTCAAGTCGGCGGCTGATGCGTGCTGCCGTGACTTCGTGCGCTCCTCCCGGGGACATCATGTCGTGGACGATCCCTTCCTTGGTGATCTCGAACTTGCCGGGGAGGGTGTCGTCCGTGGACTGAACGAATTCCCGCATGGCCCGGTAGGCGGAGGCCGCGCTGTGCCGCGCGTTGTCGGGGGCGATGGTCATGGCGCTCGCTCCTCGTCTGTGCCCGGGGGCAAGGATCGTCACGTCCATGCTAGGCGGCCTCCTGGAGATCGGATCGGCAGTCGCGGCAGCGCCCAGGGGAAGGCGCGCGGAAGGCGCGGTCGCAGCCGTTGCAGTTCTGGAGCGGGTGGCGGTCGGCA
Organism: Streptomyces sp. NPDC001157; assembly: GCF_053598255.1. NCBI lineage: Bacteria > Bacillati > Actinomycetota > Actinomycetes > Kitasatosporales > Streptomycetaceae > Streptomyces > Streptomyces sp. NPDC001157. Next base: position 17,325 of record NZ_JBSFJW010000064.1, on the reverse strand, counting down.
GACCGTGACGTGGGGGGCCGGAAGGGCGGCGGTGGCGGCAGCAAGACGGTCAGGCGGTGGGCCAGGAGGGCGGCCGGGCGGCGTAGGCCTTCGGGTGGGAGGTCGCTGGTCAGGGCGTGGCGTACGGCTGCGGGGCTGACGTCGCGTTCCAGCCAGGCTGCGACGCCGGGGGTGAGGTGGGCCGTGTCCCGGGTCGAGAGGAGTAGGCGGGGGTCGGCGTTGCACAGGCCGGTGAGGAGGTCGGTGGCTGTCTGGAGGAGCGTGGGGGCGGGGTATGCCGGGTGCGGTACGGCGGGGAGGGGGCGTGCGGGGCGCTTCTTGGGGAGCGGGGTTTCGTGTGCGGCTTGGGGCGCGGGTGTCGGGGCCGGGCATGTGTGTACGGGGCAGGCGGCTGCGGGCGCCTGGGCTGCGTGGTCGGCCCGCTGAGCGCGGTGCGGCTTCGGCTGGTTGCACGAGATCGTGCGCGTGACGATACGGCCGCCGGTGATGCGTTTCCGTTCGCGGCGCAGGTAGCCGTGGGCCTCCAGTTCGCGCAGGGCTGTGGCGATACGGATCGGGCCCTCGGGGAAGCGGGCGGCCAGCGTCTTGATGTCGGATGAAGCGCCCTTCGGCAGCGACTGGATGTGGCAGGCCAGGCCGATGGCGAGGAGGGAAAGTTCCGCGTGCTGGGTGAGGTGGTTGCCGATCACCGTGAAGCGGGTGGTGTGGCGGGTGTTGTCGTGGATCAGACCGCCGCCGGTTTCGGGATCCCGCCGGTTCGGGTGGTTGTTGGCTGCAACGCGGGACTGGGCGTGCGGGCGCACGCTAGGGTTTTCGGTGTCCATCAGGAAGCTGTGACCTTCCTCGGTGGTCAGGCCCTCGCCATTGGGATTGCCGTCCCGGCGGGGGCCGTTGCATGTCTGCGGTTGTGTTGCGCTGAGCGTAGGGCAGGCAACCGGGCCGAAATCCAGCTGAGTTGGTGATGTTCACCCGCGAGGGTGAGAGCGCGCTGCGGGCGGGAGGGGTGGGGTTTGGTGGGGGTCCTTTCTCAATTCCTCGTTCCTTGGAGAAGGTCACCCGGCCCACCGGAGCGCAGCCCCACCGGCGCACGGTCCGCCGTGCTCCGGTGGACGCGCACCTCCGCCCAGACCGTCTTGCGCGGCGGCAGCCCCCGTGCCACGCCCCACCTGTCCGCCAGCGCGTCCACGAGTACGAGCCCGCGGCCCGACTCGGCGTCCGCAATGGTGAGTTGGAGGCTCGGCACACGGTCACCTCGCGTGTCCGTGACCTCGATGCGCAGTGTGTCGCCGACGACGTAGAGCGTGAGCCGGAAGTCGCGTCCCGGTACGCGGCCGTGCGTGGCCGCGTTCGCCGCCAGCTCGGCCACGATGTGTGCTGCCGGATCCAACGGGAGCTCCCAGGCGCAAAGTTGTTCTGTGGCCAGCAGTCGGGCCAGACGGGCTCCGCGTGGTGTGGGGGAGAGCTGGACGCTGAAGTTCCGGATGGCGGCGGGTTCTTGATTCACATCACTCAGCGTGGCGACCTGCGCTTACTGTGAACAGTGACTACGCCGTTGCGTACGGTGACTGTCCGGAGCTTGTCCGGCGGCGTCCGGGCTGTCGGGGCGGGGCTACGGGTACGGGCGCGCGGTAGGGCCAAGTACGACGGAGGGGCACGCGGGATGTCGGTGGACGCGGAGGCGGGTCGGCTCAAGACCGAGGCGGACGAGCCGGGTTGGGAGGTGGACCCGGACGACGAGTGGGGAGTTGCGGTCATCGCCACTGTAGGGCGGCAGCTGAAGCTGCGGCGGGAGGCGGTGGGGATGCGGGCCGCCGAGTTCGGGGCGGCGGTCGGCTACGGCGAGGACATGGTCTACAAGGTGGAGGGCGGCAAGCGGATTCCCAAGCAGGACTACCTGAACGAGGCCGATGTGGTGCTGAATGCGGGTGGGTTGATCGCGGCGACCTGGGAGGACGTGAAGAAGGTCCGGTACCCGAAGAAGGTTCGGGAGCTGGCAAAGTTGGAGGCGCAGGCGGTTGAGATCGGGCTGTACGAGTGCAACATCATCGCCGGGTTGTTGCAGACACCGGAGCATGCACGGGCCGTGATCTCGGCGGCTCAGCCGCCCTACTCGCCGGACGACGTGGAACGAATGGTGACTGCGCGCCTGGCTCGGCAGTCGGTCTTCGAGCGCGACCCGGCCCCGTCCATCCACTTTGTACTGGAAGAGGCGGCACTGCGCCGTCCCATCGGCGGCACAATGGTGTGGCGACAGCAGCTCGAACGCCTGCTGGAGGTGGGGCGGCTGCACAACGTCGTGCTTCAGGTGATGCCGTTGAACTCCGAGGTCCACTCCGGTCTGGACGGGAGGATCGAGGTGCTGAAGTTCCCGGACGGTACGACGGTGGGGCGCTCCGACGGCGCGTTCAACGGCCGCCCTACAACGGACCCGAAACAGCTGCGCATCCTTGAGCTGAGGTATGGCACCATCCGGGCGCAGGCTCTCTCGCCAGGGGAGTCACTGGCCTTCATCGAGCAACTGCTGGGAGAAACATGATCCGCAAGTCCGCTGCCGGGGACGTCTCCAACCTGGCGTGGTTCAAGAGCAGCTACAGCGGCGGCAATGACGGGAACTCCTGCGTCGAGATCGCGATAGCGCCCCGCACCATCCACGTCCGCGACTCCAAGAACGACACGACCGGCCCCCGCCTGGCCTTCGCCCCCACCGCCTGGGCGAGCTTCGTGTCGCACGCCTCCGACAGCTGACTGAACGCCGGAGCCCCCGGCCGCAGCAAACCGCAACCAGGGGCTCCCGCTCAGCGCAGCGACCCTCAGACGTTCACGCCGAAGTCCTGCGCAATGCCCACCAGACCAGAGGCGTAGCCCTGGCCGACCGCGCGGAACTTCCACTCCGCGCCGTTGCGGTAGAGCTCGCCGAAGACCATGGCCGTCTCCGTGGCCGCGTCCTCCGACAGGTCGTAGCGGGCGATCTCCGCGCCGCCGGCCTGGTTGATGATGCGGATGTAGGCGTTGCGGACCTGGCCGAAGTTCTGCGAGCGGTTCTCCGCGTCGTAGATGGAGACCGGGAAGACGATCTTGTCGATGTCGGCCGGGAGGCCCGCCAGGTTGACGTTGATCGCCTCGTCGTCGCCCTCGCCCTCGCCGGTGCGGTTGTCACCGGTGTGGACGATGGTGTTGTCCGGCGTCTGCTTGTTGTTGAAGAAGACGAAGTGGGCGTCCGAGAAGACCTTGCCCTGGGTGTTGACCGCGATCGCGGAGGCGTCGAGGTCGAAGTCCGTGCCCGTGGTGGTGCGGACGTCCCAGCCGAGGCCCACGGTGACGGCGGTCAGGCCCGGAGCCTCCTTGGTGAGCGAGACGTTGCCACCCTTGGACAGGCTTACAGCCATGGTTGGGAGTCCTTTCCCTCGTTTTGCGTACGGCGGTGCGGCCGGTACGGGTCGTACGGGCATGAAGCTACAGCTACCCCTACCAACGCCAAGAGGGGCATCGAAGGTTCCACGTGTCTTTACTTTCTTTACCGAACACGGGGTGAACGTTATTCGCGTGACGTGTGCCGGTCAGCCGCGAGACCATGGGGGCATGTCCGGTCCCTACCTCATCCGCGGCTCCGTCTCGCTCCCCGAGGCCGAGCTCATGTGGCGTTTCTCGCGGTCGTCGGGGCCCGGCGGACAGCACGTCAACACCAGTGACTCGCAGGTGGAGCTGCGCTTCGACCTGGCGAAGACCGAGTCGCTGCCCGAGGTGTGGAAGGCGCGGGCGCTGGAGCGGCTGGCCGGCCGGCTCGTCGACGGTGTCGTCGTCGTCCGTGCCTCCGAGCACCGGTCCCAGTGGCGCAACCGCGAGACCGCCGCCGTACGGCTCGCCTCCCTTCTCGCCGAGGCCAGCGCGCCGCCGCCCAAGCCGCGTCGGCCGACCCGTATTCCGCGCGGGATCAATGAGCGCCGGTTGCGGGAGAAGAAGCAGCGTTCCGATACGAAGCGGGGGCGGTCCGGGCGGGACTGGTCGTAAGGCGGCCCGGGGCGCGGAAAGCATTCGTAGAACGTCCTTTGTCACATCGCCCGCGTCCGGTCCGTCAAGTCACTGACAGCCAAGTGTCGGAGACGAGACCTGACGGACCGGAGTGCGGGAGTTGTGACGATGAACGAGAGCGAATTTCCGTTGGACGGCGAATTCCTGGCCCGGCGATTCGAATCGCATCGGGGCCATCTGCGCGCCGTCGCCTACCGAATGCTCGGTTCCGGCACCGAGGCTGATGACGCGGTGCAGGAGGCCTGGTTCCGGCTCAGTCGTACCGACGCCGCGCAGGTGGACAACCTGGGTGGCTGGCTCACGACCGTCGTCGGCCGGGTCTGCCTGGACATGCTGCGCTCCCGCAAATCGCGGGCGGAGGAGCCGTTGGAGAGCGGGACCACCGACGCGCGCGTGGCGGGCGTTTCCGGTGGTGCCGACCCCGAGCAGGACGCGCTGCTCGCCGACTCCGTCGGCGTCGCGCTGCTCGTCGTACTCGAGACGCTGACTCCCGCCGAGCGGCTGGCGTTCGTGCTGCACGACCTGTTCGCGGTGTCCTACGAGGAGGTCGCGGAGATCGTGGGGCGGAGCCCGGAGGCGGCGCGGCAGTTGGCCAGTCGGGCGCGGCGACGGGTGCAGGGCGCGGAGGCGCACGATGCCGACCGGGTGCGGCAGCGGGAGGTCGTGGACGCGTTTCTGGCGGCCGCGCGGGAGGGTGACTTCGACGCCCTGGTCGAGTTGCTCGACCCGGACGTCGTCGCGCGCACCGATGTCGGTGTGACCACGGGGGCGGCAGCGGTCGCCAAGGGGGCGTCCAGCTTCCGGCACTTCGCGGCCGTGTCGCGGCCCGCGCTGGTCGACGGCGCCACGGGGCTCGCCGTGTTCATCGACGGACGGCTGGACCGGACGCTGGCCTTCACGTTCGTACGGGACCGGATCGCGGTCATCGACATCGTGCTGGACGCCGCGCGCGTGGCCGAGCAGGACATCGCCCTCGTCGACTAGGACGGCCCTTGGGGCAGATCCAGCACCCCGACCGTCTGACCGCCGCTCGTCTCCCCGGTCGTACGGAATCCGAGGCCCAGGTAGAAGCCCTCGGGGCCGTCCGGGCCGGGGTGCCAGGTGACGTACAACTCCTTGCCGCCCCGGCGGCGGATCTCGGCGGCCACGGACTCGACCGCGAAGCGGCCGTATCCGCGGCCCTGCTCCTCCGCCGCGATGTTCAGGCGCCACAGGCCGGAGCGGAACACGGTGCCGTCCAGGCGCCAGTCGATGTCGAGGAACGCCATCAGGAAGCCGACCGGGCGGTCACCGTCGACGATCAGGCGCGGCCAGGCGACCCCGGCGGGATGGACGTACGCCTCGGCCAGGGAGTGCGCGACCGGCTCGACCGCGTGCTCCTGGTCGGGGCGGATGCGGATGCCGAGGGCGGCGTCGAGGTTGCGCGAGGTGATTTCTTCGAGGTGGGGCCCGGTGACCGTCATGCGCGCACCCTAGAAGCCCCTCACGCGCGCGTGCCACGCAATTCCCGGCTCACCCCAACTGCCGATACCGCCCCCGGAAGTACGCCAGCGGCCCCCCGTCCGCGCTCGGTACCTCGGCCGTCAGTACACGGCCGATCACCAGGGTGTGGTCCCCGGCCCGTACGCGCTGTTCCGTGCGGCACTCCAGGGTGGCCAGGGCGCCGCCCACCAAGGGAGCCCCGGTCGCCTTTCCCCGTACGTACGGGATGTCCTCGAACAGCAGCCGGTCGCTGATGCGGCCCTTCATCGCGAAGCGGCCGGCGATGTGGCGCTGGCTCTCGGAGAGGACCGAGACCGCCCACAGGGGCTGCTCGTCGAGCAGGTCGTCCATGCGGGAGCCGTCGCGCAGGCTGACCAGGACCAGGGGCGGGTCGAGGGAGACGGACATGAAGGCAGTCGCCGTCATGCCGACGTCCTCGCCGCCCGGCGCCGACGGGTCGTCGGGGTCGAGCGGCGGCTCCTGTGCGGTCACCAGGACCACGCCCGCGGCCAGCCGGGACATGGCGGCGCGGAACTCGTCGTTGCTCACCCCCTCAGCATGCCCGGAGGCGCGCGGGGCAGTGATCGGGAACGTGGCAGCGGGAGTGTTCGGCACGCCCGAGACGCTAGTGTCCGCTCCGCGCCGGCCGCATCGGGCCCCGGGCCGATCCCGGACCTAGGACCATCGGCCGAGTTCGCCGGAGTATCGTTCGCGGACCCTTCCCGGGCCCCGACGTAACCTTGGGCGGCGCATCCACATACCCACAAACTTTGCGTTCAGTAAACGCACAGGGAAAACACAGAAACACCACTCAATTGTTCATCTTTAGCTGTGACTTGAGTCACAAGAGCCACTAATTGTTGACCCTGTGTACCGAGTGGGCAGCGCATTGTGATTCAGTGGCTGGGAAGCTGCCAATGACGATACGCCGATGAGAACCCTTGATTCGCTGCGAGGTCTCGGGGGGAGGGCGAGCATGGAGACCGAGTCGGAGCCCTACGTCCGTCTTGCGACCCTGCGACAACTTCACCAGGTCATGGCTGACATGAACACGGCCCGAAGCCTGGCGGACACCCTGCAGACCGTGGCCGACGGCGTGGTCAACGGTCTCGGGTACGAGCTGGCGTGCGTCAATCTCGTACGTCCGGACGGCGATCTCGTCGTCGCCGCCTTCGCGGGGAACCCGGCGGCCGAGGCGCTCATCACGGGCCGGGTCGGCTCCCGCGAGTCCTGGGAGCGCCGCCTGACCATGGGTGAGCACTGGGGTGACCTGGTCTTCATATCGCACACCGAGGGCTGGATCCTCGACGACGACGACGTCCCGCAGTGGTACACCGACGGCCCCGCGCCCCGCTTCGAGGACGAGTGGCATCCCTCGGACCGGCTGTTCGCGCCCATGTACATGCCCCCCTCTCCCGGCGGCAACTGCGGTGAGCTGATCGGCGTCCTGTCCGTGGACCGGCCGCGCAACGGTCGTCGGCCGGGCGCATGGGGTCGCGAAGCGCTCCAGATGTATGCGTTCCAGGCCGCCATCGCGATCAGCAACGCGCGTCTACGTGCGAATATGCAGCGGGCACTGGTCAGACTCGAAAGGGAGCAGCAGGCCCTGCGGGCGAGTGAGGAAAGCTTCAGGCAGGCCTTCGAGTACGCCCCCTCCGGCATGGCGATCGCCGAGATGGGCGGCGACCAGCACGGCCGGATCCTCCGCACCAACGACGCGCTGTGCCGTCTGCTCGGCCGCCCCGCCTCCGCGATGCGCCGCTACGCCTTCTCCGACCTCGTCCACCCCGAGGACATCGGCACGCTGCTGAGGACCTCGGCGGAGGGCGGACGGGCGGAACTGCGGCTGGGACGCCGTGACGGCACGTACGTCTGGGTGTCGCTGCGCAACAGCGTCGTCGCGGACGCCGCCGACGGGCCCCGATTCCTGCTCACCCACGTCGAGGACATAGAGGACCGCAAGCGGCGCGAGCTGCAGCTCGCCCACCGCGCCTCCCACGACTCGCTCACCGGCCTGCCGAACTCCGCCGAGCTGCGCTCCCGGCTCTCCTCCCGCCTCTGTCAGCGCGCCGGCCACCCCGGCGCCCTGGAGTCCCTGGACGCGGCGTACGGCCATCCCGTCTACGACGCGGGCGGCCACGGCTTCGACTTCCGGCCGGGCGGTGACGTCGAGGTGTACGACGGCTTCGACCACCATGTGCACACCGCCGCCCCCCAGAGCGAGCACGACGACGGCACCAAGGGGCTCGCGGTCCTCTTCTGCGACCTCGACGGCTTCAAGTCGATCAACGACCGGTTCGGGCACAACGCGGGTGACGCGGTTCTCATCGAGGTCGCCCGGCGGCTGTCGCGGGCCGTGCGCGACGGCGACACGGTCGCGCGGCTCGGCGGCGACGAGTTCGTGATCCTCGCGGACGGGCTCGGCCGGGCCGACGCGGCGGATCTCGCCGTACGTCTGCGCAACGAGATCATCCAGCCGATCAGGGCCGAGGGGCGGGCCGTGCGCGTGGGCGCCAGCTTCGGCATCGGGTGGGCGCACTGCGGCATGACTGCGGACGAAGTGTTGAAGTCTGCCGACGAGCGCATGTACGTAGAGAAACGATCTCGTCCCAAACAGCACAGACGTGCGGGCTGATCTCCAGGTCAGGGGCCGGGTCCGCGGACGGATGCGATCCGAGTCACCCGTTTGGGGCAGCCGGAGCGGGTAGGCTCGCCCTTCTGACCCCACGTATCGCGTTCGACCCGCACCGCTGAGGAGTACCACGGAGATGACGTCCGGCAACAACGGCGCCAGCACGCCCGAGGACGACGACCCGTTCGGCTACCTCTACGCCGATGGGCAGGCCAACGGAGCGCAGCCGCCGTCCGGTGGCGGCGGCTACGGCTACCCGGGCTCCGTCAACCGGGTGCGAGCCGTCGGCCAGCGCCAGTACGGCCAGCCGGCCCAGGCCCAGCAGACGGCCGCCTACGGGCAGGTCCCGCAGCAGCAGGGCACGTACGGCCAGCCGAACGCCGCCTACCAGGCACCGGAAACGTTCCCGGGCGGCGCGCCGACCACCCAGCAGCCGATGCCGGGCGGCGGCGGCCGGGGCCGCGGCCCGAACACCAAGGGGCTGCTGATCGGTGCCGTCGCGGTGGTCGCCGCGGTCGTGATCGGCATCGGCGTGGCGATGATGAACGGCAACTCCAAGGACGACAAGGCGGGCGGCGGTTCCTCCGGTACGCCGTCCACTTCGCAGAGCTCGACGCCGAGCCAGTCGGCGAGCAGCAGCGCTTCGGCTGAGCTGCCGAAGACGGATGCGAAGGCTCTGAGCCTGTCAGGTACCACCACAGCGTCCGACGTCAAGGGTGCGAAGGCGGACGGCGGGGTCTACGTCACGAACTTCAACCAGGTCGGCGCCTCGCTCACCTGGAACGTGGACAACGTCCCCAAGTCCGGCAAGTACACGCTGTACGTCGGTTACGGCGTGCCCGGCAAGGACGCCAACGCCACGCTGACGATCAACAACACGGCCCAGACCCGACCGATCAACTTGGCGAACTTCGCCCACGCGCCTGAGGGCGACTACGTCAAGGGCTGGACGTCCACTTGGTCCAACATCCAGTTGAACAAGGGCTCGAACGTCATCAAGATCTCCTGCGAACAGGGCAACTCTTGCGACGCCAACTTCGACCAGCTGTGGCTGCTGAACGGCTGGAAATAGTCGAGGCCTCTTTTCCCTTGTGGCGAATTTCACTATTCGCGCATCTGTATTGCAGCCCTTGATCGAGGTGATGAGACTCGAAGGGCCTGCTGGGCAGGTGGACCAAAACGAGGGGGAAAAATGGATAGAGTAAGGAAAATAGGGCGCTTTTCGGTCATTGCGGCCGCTGGTCTCGCAATGTCGATGGGGTCTGTGGCCTCGGCGCGCCCGGCGAGTCACGACGCAGGCCCGGTCAGTGCGAAGAGGGATGCCTCGGTCGGCTACTTCTTCGCTCAGGGGGACAGGTTCCGAATCCTCGACACCAAGGCGGACGGGCACTCCGCGGTTCTTGAGGTCTCCTTCTGGGATCCAGACCACGCTGGCCACTACGGTGAGTTCGAGGTATGGAATACCCGTGGGGCCGATCACCCTTATGAGGAGGCGCACAACCTTCCGGAGGGCTATGCAGTGGCGATCAGAGCTTGCGTCGGTGAAAGCTCGGACCGCGGAAACTGGTGGGACTGCGACGCGCAGGACATCGGCTACGCGTAGTTGAGAATTCGCCTTCTTGGGGTCCGTAAATTGCTGCAGTTGCGGACCCCAAGTCGGTTGCTCTTTCTTTGTGTACCGGCTCTAGGCCGCGCTGGCCTCCCCGCTCACCGTCACTCGCCCCACCAGTTCCTCGTACGCCCCCCCGCTCGAACTCCCCGGCCACCGGTGCCAGGACAGTCGCCGTCGGCAGTGCCATCGCTCGCTGAAGGGCGGGCTGCTGATTTCAAGCCGGCTGCCACAGCGCCTATCAGAGGGAAAGAGTAGGTCAGTTCGGGAGAAAAATGGGCAGTTCACGCTGAGCGGGATACGCGAACCGGCCAAAAGGTGTCCTCTGCGACGCTCAATTTGATTGACCGCCATCGCTCCTTCATAGAAGATCCTTCCGAAACCCCCAACAGGGGGTCGAACAGGGGGATATCGTGAAAACCTTCGGAAGGTCAATAACCTTCGGCTTTGTGGGCGTTGCGCTGGCGGTTTGCGGCTTTGCCGGCCCCGCTGCGGCCTACGGTCCTCAGGGCGGAACCGCTACCGGCGATACCGTGGTCAAGCCCGGCGACGGCCTGGTGACCGGGCAGCCCGTCATCCATAAGAGGGGTGACGGTGTCAGGCCGCCGGCGGAGCTGGGCAACCCCTCCGAGTGGGGCGTGGTAAAGCTGGAAATCAAAAATTCGGCCGTTCAGCCGAAAGAGAATACCTGCAAGACCGTGACTCATGGCAAGTGGTGCTATGGGTACGATCTGGTGTCGGCCGGAAAGCGGTGCTACTCGAACTACATCGCGGATGTGCAGCACAAGTCGACGGTCAGGGTCCTGAACGTCGACCATTCAAGTGGCTGGGTGGCGAAGGGGGATACTTCCTACGCCAACTCGACACAAGGTGCCGCATGGACCTGCTATGCGTATTACGATAATGCGTAATTGTATCCGCAGTGACGAGGGCTGATCTCCCTCGGGTGGGACATTGCTCCGGGCGCACGGGCCCGGAGCAATGTCCCACTAGGGCCGGAAGGCGAGAGAGTGAACTATTGGGGTGCTCGGGCCGCGTCGTTTTCCGTGCCACTCGGGCTTGGCTTGTTGCTTGGCTTGATAGGACCCGTCACCGAGCATTGGGGTGGTCCAGGCGCGGCCGTGGGCGCCGTTTTCACCGGTGGTTGGCCGTGGGCCTGTTACGCGTTTCTGGTGGGTTATTTCCGCCGGTCCAAAATCGAATCGGCTGTTCTCGCGCCTCTGGGGCTGGCCATCGGTGTCGTGACCTACTACCTGACCAAGGGAAACCTGGCCTCCCTGGGTGGAATGGATTCCTCAGGCGCGGGATCATCCGGAATTGCCCTCTGGGGTGTGCTGGCATTCCTCTTCGGAGCGCCCCTTGGGCTCCTGGGGAACCTCGCACGGGTGCCGGGCATCGGCGGCCTGTTCTTCCGGCTGCTTGTTCCCCTGGTGGCTTTTTACGAGACTTCCATGCGTCTGGAGAGGGAGTCGCGCGGGCCGAGTCAGGTCGTTCTGGGCACCTGGACCACTGTTCGGTTCACGGCTGTTGCCGTTGCGGTCGCTCTGGTGGGCCACACGATCTGGAGTTGGTGGCGCGTTCGACGTACTCGTTCTTCCAGGTCTGAATCTCGTTCCGCCTGAATTCTTCATTCTTCGGCCGAACGTCATGCCGACGGGCTCATGCCGACGCGCTCATGTCGCCCCGGGTGTCGACCCGAGGCAGTAGTTCCTCGTACGCCCCCCGGTCGAACTCCCCCGCCACCGGCGCCAGCACAGTAGCCGCTGACAACGCCACCGCGCGTGCCAGCCGTTCCGGCCACGGGAGTTGTTCCGCCAACCCCGACAGCAGGCCCGCGACCGCCGAGTCGCCCGCGCCCGACGGGTTGCCGTGGAGGCGGGCGGGCGGGGTGGCGCGCCAGCGGCCCTCGGGGGTGACCGCCAGGAGGCCCTCCGTGCCGAGGGAGGCGACGACCGACCGGGCGCCCCGGCGGCGGGCGTCCTGGGCGCCGCGCAGGGGCTCGTGGGAGCCGGTGAGTTCGGCCAGTTCGTCGGCGTTCGGCTTGACGAGGTCCGGGCGGGCGGCCACTCCGCGGCGCAGGGGTTCGCCGCTGGTGTCGAGGAGTACGGGGACCCCGGCGGCCTTCGCGAGTCGTATCAGGCCGGCGTACGCGCCCACCGGCACTCCCGGCGGCAGGCTGCCGCACAGGGCCACCGCGGACGCGGGCGCGAGCAGGTCCTCGTAGGCCTCCTGGAAGGCGGACCACTCGGCGGGCGTGATGGTGGGGCCGGGCTCGTTGAGCTGTGTGGTGTCGCCGGTCTGGTCGTCCACCAGCGCGATCGTGCGCCTTGTCGGACCCGAGACCGGGACGAGGGCGTCCACCAGGCCGGGTGTGGCGGTCAGTTGGTCCTGGACGGTGCGGCCCGTGGCGCCGCCCGTGAAGCCGGTGACCGTCACCTCGTGGCCGAGGGCCGCGAGCACCCGCGCCACGTTCACGCCCTTGCCGCCGGGCCGTTCGGTCACCTCGGTGATCCGGTGCGAGGCGTGCGGCTTGAGCGCCGGTATGCGGTACGTGAGGTCGAGAGCGGTGTTCAGCGTGACCGTGAGGATCACCTGGGCCGACCTCCCCCGAAGACGAATGCGGTACGCGCGCCGAAACGGACGGCGGCCGTCCCAGTCTCGCAGGACAACCGCCGCCCCCAACAGCCGGACACATCACCCCAGTTGGGGATCGACCACCCATTCACCGCGGCGCATCACGCCCTTGAGGGCGAATTGATGGTCGAGAAGTACCAGGTCGGCGTACTTTCCGGGCTCCAGGGAGCCGATCGAGTCGTACATGCCCAGCAGCTTGGCGGGATTGGCCGAGATGGCCGCCACGACGTCCTCCACCGGCAGTCGGTCCACCGTCACCGCCCGCTGGAACGCCCGGTCCAGCGTGAGCGTCGACCCCGCGATCGAGCCGCCTTCCACAAGGCGGGCCACCCCCTCGGTGACCTCTACCTCCAGGGGGCCGAGCAGATAGCGCCCGTCGCCGAAACCGGCCGCGTCCATCGCGTCCGTGATGAGGGCGACCCGGTCCGCGCCGGCGTGATGGAAGGCCAGCTGGAGGGCGGCCGGGTGCAGATGCGTGCCGTCGTTGATGAGCTCGACGGTGACGCGTTCGTCCTCCAGGAGGGCGGTGATCGGGCCGGGGGACCGGTGACCGATCTGCGGCATCGCGTTGAAGAGGTGGGTCGCGACCGTGGCGCCCGCGTCGATCGCCGCCACCGTCTGCTCGTACGTCGCGTCGGTGTGGCCGATCGCCGCGATGACGCCGTGCTCGGCGAGAAGGCGTACGGAGTCGATGCCGCCCGGGAGTTCGGTCGCGAGCGTGACCATCCGCGCCCTGCCGTGCGCCGCGTCGATCAGCTTGCGCACCTGAGCCGGATCCGGGTCGCGCAGCAGCTTCTCGGAGTGCGCGCCCTTGCGGCACGGGGAGATGAACGGGCCCTCGAAGTGGATACCGGCGATCTCGCCCTGCTCGGCGAGCTCGCTCAGCAGGCCCGCCCGCTGGGCGAGGAGGTCCATGTCGTCGGTGACCGTCGAGGCGACCAGGGTGGTCGTGCCGTGCAGGCGGTGCGTGTGGATGCCCTTGAGGACGTCCTCGACGGTGCCAGAGGTGAAGGAGGCTCCGCCGCCGCCGTGGTTGTGGAGGTCTACGAAGCCGGGCACCAGCGTGCAGCCGGACACGTCGATCACCTGGGCGTTCTCTGTAGCGGCACCGGCGATTCGGGTGCCGTCGACGATTACTCGGCCGTGTTTGACCGTTCCGGTGGGGAGGACCACGTCGGCGCCGGACAGGACGAGGGGGACTGTGCCGGTCGCGGGCTGCGGGTTGGGTGTGGCTGGTCGAGCCCGCGCGGCGGTAGCCGCAAATCCAGCGGGACCCCGCGCCCCTAGGGGGGTTGCCATCAAGGCGTTACCTCCGTGCCGTCAGTTGTAGTGAGGAGGTCCCAGGCCAGTAGCCCGGCACCGAGACAACCCGCCGTGTCGCCCAGCGCGGCAGGGACGATCGATGGCAGTTTCTGGAACGTGACCCGCCGCCGGACGGCCTCCCGCAGTGGTGTGAACAAGGTGTCCCCCGCCTCCGCGAGGCCGCCGCCGATGATCAGGGTGCGGGGGTCCAGCAGGGTGAGGGCGGTGACCAGGCCGTCGGCCAGGGCGTCTACCGCCTGCTGCCAGACCCGTACGGCGTTCGGGTCGCCGGACGCGACGGCCTTCGCGCAGTCGGCGGCGTCCGCGTCCGGATCTCCGCAGGCCTGCGCCCAGGCCTCGCTGACCGCCGCCGCCGAGGCGTAGCGCTCCAGGCAGCCCCGCTGGCCGCACGGACAGGGGCTGCCTCCCGGCCGTACGACGATGTGGCCGATCTCGCCCGCGAAGCCGTGCGCGCCCGCCTCCACCCGGCCCGCGATGCCGATCGCGCCCGCGATACCGGTGCCGAGGGGGACGAAGAGGAAGCGGTCGGCGCCCTGTCCGGCGCCGATGCGGCCCTCCGCGAGACCGCCGGTGCGTACGTCGTGGCCGAGGGCGACCGGGATGCCCAGTCGTGCGGCGAGCAGATCGCGCAGGGGGACGTCGCGCCAGCCGAGGTTGGCCGCGTAGACGGCGATGCCCCGGTCGGCGTCCACGATGCCGGGGACGGCGACGCCGGCGGCGGACGCGGGCTCGCCGAAGTGTTCGGCGCCGTGGGCACCGAGTTCGGCGGCGAAGTCGAGGATGCCCTCGACGACCGCGTCCGGGCCTCGTTCGCGGCCGGTGGCCCGGCGGGACTGGTGCAGCAGCTCGCCGTCGGGCGCGACCAGCGCGGCCTTCATCCCGGTGCCGCCCACATCCAGGGCGATGACATGTCTCACGGGGGACAGTGTGGCCCGAGGACCCGCAAGAGGTCTAGTCCACTTACGTGGTGTAGACCTATCGTGTCCACATGTTGAACAGCGAGACAGTAGGGTTGAGGTCACCAGCAGTGCAGCGGCGGGGTAGGACAGGAACGATCGCGGCGGTGTCCGCACTGGGCATGACGGCGGTCCTCGGCGGCTGCGGCCTGACCGGCGGCGGCTCGGGGGACGTCACCCTGAAGCTGATCGCCGCGGACTACGGGGACTCCGCCGACAACAGCTCCCAGAAGTACTGGGACCGGCTGGTCGAGGAGTACGAGAGCAAGCACTCCGGTGTGAAGATCGACGTCACCGTGTACTCCTGGAACGACGTGGACCGCAAGGTCAAGGAGCTGGTGGACGCGGGCCAGGCGCCCGACATGGCGCAGATAGGCGCGTACGCCGACTACGCGGACAAGGGCCTGCTCTACTCGGCCGACGACATGCTCTCCATCAGCACCCAGGCCGACTTCGCCTCGCAGCTGGCCACCGCCGGGCAGGTGAAGGGCGTGCAGTACGGGCTGCCGTTCGCCGCCTCCACCCGGCTGCTCTTCTACAACAAGGCCCTCTTCAAGAACGCCGGGCTCACCGCGCCGAAGACCTGGAACGAGCTCGCCGCCGACGCCAAGGTGCTCAAGGCGCGGGGCGTGAAGTACCCGTACGCGCTGCCGCTCGGCCCGGAGGAGGCGCAGGCCGAGACCATGCAGTGGCTGCTGAGCGGCGGCGGCGGTTACACCGACACCGTCGGCACCTACGGCATCGACTCCGCGCAGAACGTCGACACCTTCAACTGGCTCAAGGACGACCTGGTCGACAAGGGCCTCACCGGTCCCGTCGCGCCCGGCAGCCTCAACCGCGCCACCGCCTTCGCCGCCTTCGCCAAGGGCGAGGTGGGCATGCTCAACGGGCACCCCTCGCTGATGAAGATCGCCGCGAAGAAGGGCGTGAAGTTCGGCATGGTGCCGATGCCCGGCAAGGACGGCGAGAGCAAGAACGCCATGGGTGTGGCCGACTGGATGATGGCCTTCAAGAAGAACGGCCACGCCGAGCAGGTCGGCAAGTTCCTCGACTTCGTCTACAGCGAGAAGAACGTGCTCGCCTTCTCCCGCGAGTACGACCTGCTGCCGGTCACCACCTCCGCCTCCGACGTCATGAGCACGGACAAGGAGGACACCGACCTGCAGCCGTTCCTGAAGCAGCTGCCGCTGTCCGAGCTCTACCCCGTGGACAAGACGTCCTGGGCCTCGGTCGCCGTGGCCGTCAAGAAGCGCATAGGCAACGCGGTGGCCCCCGGCGGCAACCCCGCGGCCACGCTCGCGCAGCTCGAGTCGACGGCGTCGATGGCGGAGAGCGCTCGGTAGGTGCCGCCGGGCGGATGTGACTGTCAGTGGCGGGCGCTACGGTTCGTCGCATGGACCAGGAACAGCAGTTGGGCGACCGCGAGCAGGCCATCCTCGCCCTGGAGCGCCGGGGCTTTCCGGGCCCCGGCGCCAAGGAGCGCGCCATACGCGAGGAGCTGGGCCTGGCCCCCGTCCGCTACTACCAGCTGCTCAACGCCCTGCTGGACGACGAGCGGCTCCTCGCCCACGACCCGGTGACGGTGAACAGGCTGCGCAGGGTGCGTGAGACACGGCGAGCGGAACGCTGACGGCCGACGCTCCCCTGAGCCATGGGTGCGCCCTGCCCTCCGCGGTTATCGTCACCGTATGGGCACCCATACGGACACGGACTCGACGCACTCCATGGACCCCCTGCCGACACCCGCCACGCAGGCAGGCCGGGACGGACTCGCCGCGATCCTCGCGAACCCCGCGAAAACGGTGGTGGGCCTGGACTTCGACGGCACCCTCGCCCCGATCGTGCCGGACCCCGAGCAGGCTCGCGCCCACCCGGAAGCGGTGCCCGCGCTGGCCGCCCTCGCACCGCGGATCGCCTCCGTGGCGGTGGTCACCGGCCGCCCGGCCGGCGTCGCCGTGCGGCACGGCGGCTTCGCGGGCGTCCCCGGCCTGGAGCACCTGGTCGTCCTCGGCCACTACGGCGCCGAACGCTGGGACGCGGTCAGCGGCGACGTCACCGCGCCCGCTCCCCACCCCGGCGTCGCCGCGGTCCGCGCCGAACTCCCCGGCTTCCTCGACCGCATCGGCGCCTGGCAGGGAACCTGGATCGAGGAGAAGGGCCGCGCCGTCGCCGTCCACACCCGCCGCGCCTCCGACCCCCAGGCCGCCTTCGAGGCCCTGCGCGCCCCCCTCACCGACCTCGCCACTCGCCACGGCCTGATCGTCGAACCGGGCCGCCTCGTCCTCGAACTGCGCCCCCCGGGCACCGACAAGGGAGTGGCCCTCCTGGAGTACGTACGCGAGATCGACGCGTCCGCAGTCCTCTACGCCGGCGACGACCTCGGCGATCTCCCCGCCTTCGCCGCCGTGGACAAGCTCCGCTCCGACGGCACCCCCGGCCTCCTGATCTGCAGCGGCAGCGACGAGGTGAAGGAACTGCGCGAGCGCGCAGACCTGGTGGTGGACGGCCCGGAGGGCGTCGTACGCCTGCTACGAGCCCTGGCGAGGCAGCTCGGCTTTTCAGCCCGTCCGGCGTTTGAGGACGAGGCCCCTTAAGGGCTCGCCGTGCGGCCCCGATCCGGGTCATCGATCCAGGACCTGGGCAGATGCAGCTCCCGCTCC
>NZ_JBSFJW010000063.1:0-29011 GCF_053598255.1 Streptomyces sp. NPDC001157 | reverse complement strand
CCCACAACCCGACACCAGCGTGGCCCCCACCCATAACCAGACCAACGAGCGAACTGGCCAACAGTCACGACAAGCACCGTTGCAGTATTAGACCGCGTTTGAGATCTGGCGTGTCCCGTTGCGGAAGTGGTCGTTGAGCTGGCCGTGACCGGTACGGGGGGTATCCGTCGGACCTGACGGATGAGCAGTGGACGCTGGTGGAGCTGCTCCTCCCACCACCGCGTACGGGGCCAGTTCGGCAAACGCATCCCGCGGGACATCCCGCTGCAGCAGACTCATTGCTACGGCCTTCGTCCTGGTCAAGTGCCTCTGTGACGGAGCACAGGATCAGGCGAAGGCCGCTCTCACGTCAGACACTCAGACGAAGACGTCAGCAAGTTCGAGGCTGTGTTCTACCACGGGCGACAACGTCAAGCTTGGACCGTGTCCTACGTGGTGAGGCGGACGTGGACCCGGTGTGGGGCGGGGAACGTGGAGTTGGAGATGCACATCCTGTCGGACGTGAACGGACTGCCCCTCGTCGTCGGCGTCTCCGCTGGCAACGTCCACGACAGCGAAGGGCTGAAGCCCATGGTGGAGGGTCACCAACGCAACACGACCCCTGCCGCAGCCGGTAGTTCAAGCCTCAGCGGCTCCATGCGGACAAAGCGTACGACGTTCCCCACCTGCGGAAATGGCTGTGGAGTAAGCACATCGGCGTACGTATCGCCCGCAAAGGAGTCGAGTCCGGTGAACGATTAGGGCGTCGCCGCTGGGTGATCGAGCGGACGATGTCGTGGCTGTCCGGCTACCGGCGCCTCAGTCCCCGCTGTACGAGCCGCTGTCGGACGCGGACCCGGTCGATGTGCTCGGCGCGATTACGGACCTGCCGTACTGGCTGACAGCCTCCAACCACGACGTGCCCGAGCTGCGCCCCTACCTGCGCGGGGTGATCAAGGCGATGCAGCGCGCCGCTCCCTTCCACGTGTACGCCAGCGAGGCGAGGACCCGGATCGTGGCCCCGCGCTATCCGATCGAACCGGTGAAGGCTCCCCGCCTGAGCGGGTGGGAACCGCGAAGCGAGGGCGCGCTCGACGTCCCCCAAGAGTGCTCTCCGCGCGAGCGGAGGTGAACCGTCTGGAAGTTCTTCGGCAGTGGTGACAGTAGCCAGTTGAAATTCCCCATCGGCGGCCAGGAGGTGGGGAGCCCACTGGCCGTCGATGGCTACTGACCGTGAAGTGTCAGCTTGCGTCATGCGGGCTCGGGACTGCCTCTTGGGGGCGGAAGGTGCGGCGGTAGGTGTCGGGCGGGACGCCGACGCTGCGGTGGAAGTGGCGGCGCAGGGTGGTGGCGGTGCCCATGCCGGTGGCCGTGGCGATGGTGTCGACGGTGGCGTTGGTGGTTTCCAGCAGTTCCTGGGCGTGGCGGATGCGCTGAGTGTGGAGCCACTGCAGGGGGGTGGTGCCGGTGAGGTGTTTGAAGTGGCGGGCGAGGTGGCGTGAGCTCATGCGGGCCTGGCGGGCCAGGTCCTCGACGGTGAGCGGTTGGTCCAGTCGTTCCAGCGCCCAGGGGAAGAGTCCGCCCAGGGGGTGGTTGCCGGGCTCGGGAAGGGGGGTGGCGATGAACTGGGCCTGGCCGCCGTCGCGGTGGGGTGGGATGACCAGGCGGCGGGCGATCTTGTTGGCGTTGGCCGAGCCGTGGTCGAGGCGGACCAGGTGCAGGCACAGATCCATGGCGGCGGCCTTGCCCGCGGAGGTGAGGACGTCGCCGTTGTCGACGTAGAGGACGTCCGGGTCCACGGTGGCCGCCGGGTGGCGCCGGGCCAGTTCCCGGGTGTGGGCCCAGTGGGTGGTGGCGCGCCTGCCGTCGAGCAGTCCGGCCGCGCCCAGGACGAAGGCGCCCGTGCACAGCGAGGCCACGCGGGCGCCGGCCTCGTGGGCGGTGCGCACCGCCTGGACCAGGTCTGCGGGCGGTTCACGGTCGGTGTCGGCCCAGCCGGGGATGATCACCGTGTCGGCGTGCGCGAGATGGTCGAGTCCGTGGTCGGGCGCCAGACGGAAGCGGTCGACGTGCACCGGACCGCTTCCGCAGACGGAGAAGTCGTACCAGGGGTCCACGATGTGGGTCAGGTCGGCGCCGAAGATCTCGATGGCCACGGACAGTTCGTAGTGGAGCATGCCGTCGGTGACGGCCAGCGCGACGGTGGGCATGTCCGAAACTGTACGCGTCATGTCGTTTCCGACGCTCGTGCGGGGTGCTGCCACGAGGACAGGATGTGCGTGTCAGGTCGCGGCGGATCGACATCGCGGCGGGTGTTCCAGCGCAACGGGGGCAGTCTCATGGGCTCAGGTCAGCAGGTGGCGGTGTTCGGCGCCTACGGTCACACCGGGCGGTTCGTGGTCGCGGAGCTGGCCGCGCGCGGATACATCCCGGTGCCCTCCGGGCGCAACGCCCAGGCGGTGCGGGAGCTGGCCGACGAGCACGGCCTTGAGGCCAGGGTGGCGTCGGCCGAGGATGCGGCGTCGCTGGACCGGGCCCTGGCGGGCGCGGTGGCGGTCATCAACTGCGCGGGTCCCTTCGCGACGACCACCGGTCCCGTGATCGAGGCCGCGCTCCGTGCGAAGATCCCGTACCTGGACGTGGCCGCCGAGCTTGAGGCCAACCTCGACACCTTCGCCCACTACCAGGAGCGGGCCCGGGACGCGGGAGCGGTGATCGTCCCGGCCATGGCCTTCTTCGGCGGCCTCGGCGACCTGCTGGCCACCGCGGCGATGGGCGACTGGACCGCAGCCGACGAGGCCCACATCGCCTACGCGCTCAGCAGCTGGCACCCCACCGCAGGCACCCGCCTGTCCGGTGCCGTCTCCCGCGAGCGCCGGGGCGGCGTCCGCCTGCGCTACAGCGGCGGCCAGTGGGAGCGCCGCACCGACGCCCCGCCCGCCCTTCAGTGGACCTTCCCGGAACCGATGGGCGTCCGGGAGGTGATCGGCGAGTTCACGATGGCGGACGTCGTCACCGTTCCCCAGCACCTGTCCATCCCCGACGTGACCACCTACATGACCGTTGAGGCGGTCCGCGACGTCGCCGCCCTACACACACCGGCCCCGACCGCCGCCGACCCGAGCGGGCGCTCGGACCAGACCTTCCTCGTCGACGCCGTCGTACGCTCCGGCGGAGTCGAACGTCGGGCCACGGCCGGCGGCCAGGACATCTACGCCGTCACCGCACCCCTCGTCGCCGAGGCCCTCGAACGCGTCCTGACCGGCCGCACCAGGACTGTCGGTGTCGCCTCCGCCGGCGAGATCTTCGACGCACCGGACTTCCTGCACGCACTCGCCCCGTACATCGCACTCGACCTCCACCCGCAAGGCGCCTGACCGTGACGCTCCACGACGCAATACCGTTTCCGGATTCCCCGAAGGGGACTCCACCACGTCTTCTGAGCGCAAGCGCGTACGCACCCCCGGAGATTCGCCGAGTCTCCGCTACGATCACCGAGAGTCACATTCCAACGGGCCGTACGTGGGCAATCTTTCGCAGTTCGGCGAGGGTGTCGCCGAGGACGCGGGCGCGCACTGTTCCTGGGCGCGTGACGCGTTCGACGGTCATACGGGAGAGAACCGGGTCGCCGTAGGGGGCGTCCGAGCCGAACAGCGTGCGGTCGGGTACTTCGTTGATCGCCAGTCGGACCGCGAAGATGATGCTGGCCGTCGACAGCTCCAGGAACATGTTCGGGGTGCCCCGTACCACCTCGATTGCGGTCAGCCAGTGCGCGCCGCCTAGTTGGCTGATCACCAGGGGAACTGCCGGATAGCGGTCGCGAGGCCGGCCAGGGTGGTCAGGTCGCCCTCGGTGGTCGGTGCGGCTCCGTGCACGACCACCGGGAGCTGGCCGTGACCGGCGGCTGCGCGCAGGACCGGCTCGATCCGGCTGGCTTGGCCGGGTGGCGCCTCCCAGCTGCCCGGACCGCTCGGCCCGATGCCGGCCGACGCCAGGCCGGAGCAGGCCGAGAGCTACTGCCACACCTGTCACTCCAGGTGGCACTTACGTGCAGCGTTCGGCCCTGACCAAGCGTCACTCGACGGTCGGCGCGTGTGTGTGAAGTGCGTGGTGTGCACGCACACTTGGGAGGTATCGGTTTTCGGAAAGGACAGTGCATTCATGGGCCTGACCCGTCGGCTTCTCATGCTGCTCATCGCACCCCTGCTCGCCCTGATGGCGGCGCCGCTGGGGACCGGTTCGGCAGTCGCCGCACCGCAGGCGAAGACGATCTCGATCGCCCAGGCCCGCGGCCTGCCGGTCGGGACAGTGGTCACCGTGGCGGGCTCGGTGACGACTCCCTCCGGTGCCTTCGAATCCAGCTTCGGCGACAAGGGATTCGGGCTCCAGGACAGGACCGCCGGTATCTACGTCAGCCTGCACAGCGACGTGCATGCGTACCCGTATCGGCGCGCACGCATCACCGGCACGCTGCGGGACAGCTCCGGACTGCTGACCCTGGTCCCGGCCGATCCTTCCGATGTCGAACTCGGTCACAAGGGCCGGCCGGTGAAACCGGAGCGGGTCGGCACCGCCGGAGTCGGAGAGGCCACCGAGGGGAGGCTCGTCAAAGTCGTCGGCGGGATCACTCAAGCACCCACGAGCGACCTCCCCTATGGGTACAAGCTGTCCGTCGACGACGGTTCGGGCCCCGTGCCGGTCTTCGTCAATGTGCAGACCGGCATCGACGTCTCCGGCCTGAAGCAGGGGCAGAGGGTGCGGGTGATCGGCTTCAGCAGCCAGTTCGGCACCCACTACGAAATCGATCCGCGGTCGCCGCACGACATCGCGGTGGTCGGGGCCGACTAGGTCCTGTCTGGAGTTCGGATCACGATTCGGTGGATCGTCTGCGTACCGAGGCCCGGTCTTGACGGATCGTCAGTCATGGCGCGAGGCGATCTCACCGACGAGCAGTGGGCCCTGATCGCGCCTCATCTCCCGATCGCCGCAGTCGGGCCAATATCCGACCTGCGGAACTTCAACGCGGTGATGTGGCGCTTCTGCACCGGCAGCCCTTGGCACGACCTGCCGAACGAGTTCGGGCCCTGACAGAGCACTTACGACCGCTTCCGCATCTGGGTGGGGCAGGGAGCCTTCCAGCAGTTGATGGAGGCGTTGATCCCCGAAGCAGCCGCGCGCGTGAGACCGACATGGGCCTGGTCAGCGTGGACTCCGTGACGTCTTGGGCCCATCACCACGCCGCCGGGATGATCCTCGACGCGGAGCAGTTGGCAGCCCTGGAGGCGGCCGTCGAGTCTGAAGCGGGGGCGCCCCGAAGGAACAAGAGCCGCGACAGGGACAGTCCGACGCCGACGGCCGCGCTGAACGGCGCCGGACCGTGGATCAGCGCGGATCGCGGCCCAGCGCGCCTCCTCGCCCGCGGCGGCGAGGGTGCCGATCAGCCGGGAGACCGTCCCGCAGCCGCCTCGGACGCCTCGCCGAAGCGCATGCCGCCACGGGCTGCCCGGCCGGCTCGGCGGCCCAGCGTTCTGTGGCCGCCGCCGTCGGGCATGCGGCCGAGTTTCTTGACGGCCGAGCCACCTGATGGTGCGTCAGCCCCATCAGGGCCCGCACCAACGGTGTCGCGTACCGCGGATGGATTCGCCTCTCGGTCAGGAGAGAACTGGTTGCAGGGCGGTAGCCCCTGGAGCCGCTCTCCGATAGCGTACCGACTAGACGGTACGAATGGGTGTGTCCCACGCGCCGTCGCGTGCTCGATGAACAGCAGTGCTTCATCCGCCACAGGACGGCGACCCCTCATGACGCAGAACACGGACCGCGACAGACTGGCCCTCGCAGCACGCCAGACCTGGAGAACCCTTGAGCCCTACCACGGGGCCGTCTACTTCTCGCCCGAATCCTCAGGCAAGTACGCCGAGTTGGGCGTGGACGCCAGGACGGGGTACTTCGCGTCCCGCTCCGCCGCACTCGGCGCCGCTCCGGCGGATCTGGTCATTGCCACGTTCTACAACTTCAATCCCCAACTGGTGCGCCGAGCCATACCCGCGGCATGGGAGGCCGCCACACCGCAGCAGTTCACCGCCGCCCGGCTCGCAGGGATCGACGCCACGCTCCGCCGCATCCTCGGCGCGGACATCTCCTCACCGGCACTGGCCCGCGCAGCGGACCTGGCCCGTACCGCTGCTGAAGTAGCCGTGCGCCAGCCACAAGGCCGCCCGCTCTTCGCCGCGCACGCCGCACTGCCGTGGCCGAGCGCACCCCACCTCGTGCTCTGGCACGCGCAGACTCTGCTGCGGGAGTTCCGTGGCGACGGTCACGTGGCGGCACTACTGGCTGCCGGACTGAGCGGGCTCGAGGCTCTCGTCACGCACGCCGCCACAGGCGACATCGGCGCAGAGGTGCTGCGCGACTCGCGGGCATGGACGCCGGAGCAGTGGGGGCAGGCCGTACAGAACCTGCGCGAGCGCGGATGGCTCGACGATGGACCCCACCTGACCTTGACCGAGGACGGTATGCGGCGCAGGGCGGAGATCGAGCACACCACCGACAGACTGGCGGCCCTCCCTTACAGCACGCTCGGCCCTTCCGCCTGCGCCGAACTTCGTTCACTGGTGAGGCCGTTCAGCCTTGTGGTGGCCAAGGAGCTCTTGCCCTGGGCAGTCGACCGCCTTAGCAAAGAGAGCACATGAGAGACAGAGCGAGCCCGGTCGACGCCGGACTCGGTTAGGCCCGGCAGTCATTGCGGCTGCCGGGCAGGGGCAGGTCAATCACCACCACCAGGCGGCTGTTGGCGTCGATCACGACCTGCAGGTTGGTCGAGAAGCGATAGTTCTTCGTCCACGAACACCGGCAGACGATCGGCAGGGCGCTGAAGTCCAGCCGTCGTACGGCTTTCTCTCCGACCCTGCCGTACAACTCGGGCCGCTCGTGTACGCGGGCCCGACTGACGAAGAACAGATCCACTACCCCTCCGGCTGAGAGAACTCACAACCATCGGAGTAACGACAGATCCCGCACGCGGTGCTCAGCGCCCCTACAAGGCCGCTCTTTGGTGAGAGCGTCAGGAACTACCACGAGAAGTCGTGGGCGTGGATGCGGAGATGGCCGTTGCGGATGTCGTCATGGATCTTCTGGGCCTCGTTGGAGATCTCGCGGATCTCGCTGCGGGTGCACCAGGGCATCGGATCGTTCGCCCAGATCCATTCCTCGTCCGTGGACCCCTGGAGCCGAGGCGTGATCTCTAAGGTGATGCCTTGAGCGGACAGGTGTTGGGCTGCGTCCTTGGCCCAGAAAACCGCCTGGTCGCCCGCACCCTGGAGACCCGATGGGAGACGAAACTCGCTGCCCGCGCGGAGGCCGAGTGGCCCCTGCAAGCAACCGGCGGCCCACGCTCCGGCAGGGCCGCGCGCAGGGCGGCGATGGTCGGCGCGTATGACAAGACCGCGCGGTCCGTGACCGTGCGTCCGTCTCCCGCCGAGTGGTGGTCCGCCGTATGTAGGTCGCTGCTGTCGATCGTGGCTGATTCGCTCTTTCTTTCCCCGAGTGAGCGGCAATACCCACGGCACCAAGGGTCGAACTGACGTACGTTCACTCCCTGTTGGCCAGGGCTCGACAGGGGCCAGTTCGTGACCCCTGTCTCACGGAGGGACCACACGCACAGTCTGAGACACACGCTCACAACCTTGCTGACCACGATGGCCTTGGCGCTGCTGGGGACCTCAGCAGCGCAGGCGGCGCCCCACGCCGACTCGATGACAGTCGACACCTGCGTAACGGACGCTCCGACGCAGTCCCCTGACGCCATCTTCAAACGGCTGAAGGCCGGTGAAACTCCCGAGGCCGTGGGATTGATCAAGCGGCACAGGACGATCACGAGCAACGCCGTCCGCAGGAACGGTCCGGCGTCCCTTCGAGGGGATGTACCCAATGCCAGAGCAGGAGAAGTCAGGGCGTCCGGGGCTCAGCTGGCCCCCGCCGTCACGGACGTGCCGAAGAGGACGATGACGCTCGCGGAATGCAAGGCGCATACCGCCACGGACGCCAGTATGTGGATCCCATCCCGCTTCGGATGTGCGAATCGAAGTGGTTCGCTGCCAACTGGCACATCAACGGGAGAGAGGCCGGCTTCTTGCCCGGTGAATCATGCCGACATATGCAGACTGGCACCATGATGCCGGTGCAACGTCGCAGCGTTCGCACGGAGGTTTTACCGTTCCGTGGTTGCCGCTCCGACGGGTCCGTCAGATTCTTGGTCACCATGCCGTCGGGCAGCTGGTTCTGCTGGTCACGGGGGGTGCGTAGGTCCCTCCGCGCTGAGCGGGGAATGGTCATGCACCTCGAGTTCCGGCACCTGCGTGTCCTGCTCACCGTCGCCGAAGCCGGCAGCATCCGCAAGGCCGCCGCACGACTGCAGCTCTCTCAGCCGGCCACGAGCGCTCAACTGAAGCGGATCGAACACGAGCTGGGCGGCCCGCTCTTCATCCGCAGCTCCGACGGGGTGACGCCGAACGAGAACGGACAGTACGTCCTGCGCTGCGCCCGAGACCTCGTCGTCGGCTTCGACCGGCTGCGCGAGTACGCGCGCTCGGCGGCCGAAACGGACAGACAGGCCACCGCCCCGCTGAGGGCGGGCGGAACCGCCGGCCCTCTGGTGTCCCTGCTGCTCTCCGCCCTCTTCGAACTCGTCCCGGAACGCCGGCTCACCATAGATGCCCGCCGCTCCGTGCACACCCTGCTGAAATCGCTGAGCCTGTCGAAATGCGACATCGCGGTCTTCGGTGAGTTCCCGGGCTTTCCCCTTCCGGTCGGCGAGTCGGTGACGACGCGCACACTGCTCCGCGAGCCGGTCTTCGTCCTGCTTGCCGAGGACCACCCGTTGGCGCGCCAGGAGATGGTCAGCCTCCATGAGCTGGCGGGCGAGGAGTGGGTCATGCCGGAGGCCGACGAGAGCGGAGTGCACGCGTACCTTCATCTCACCTGCCAGTCAGCGGGATTCACTCCCCGCATCGCCCATGTGACGCCGGACCTGTCCGTGGCGCAGATCCTGGTCGCCGGCCGTCGTGCCGTCTGCGGCGTGTGGCCGACCGCTGATGTCTCCGCCCAGGGCACCGTGCAGCGTCCGCTCGTGGACGTCCCGTTCCACCGGCGGTTGCTGCTGGCCTGGAACACGGCATCGGTTCCACCCGAGCTCGCCGACGCGGCGTGCGAGCGTCTGCTGGCTGCCTATCTATCGCTGGTGCGGCAGCGGCCGCAGTATCTGACCTGGTGGGAGAACGGGGGAGAGGGATTCGCTCTCGGCGAGCGCAGGTGACCGGCCGGGCCACGGGTTCCCGTGCCCTATAGCTCCGCAGTTATATCCCAGATGAAGTCACGTCAGGGACATGTCACTTGTTGAACACTTCGCGTCAACGTCCAAGGACGTCGTCACCCCACGACGAGCGAAGGAATCACCCCGTCATGTCCCGTCCTTTTCTTGCCCTTTCCGCGATGGTCGCCGCCGGCGTGATCACCACGGGTGCGATGGCCATACCCGCGCACTCGCAGACCGATGCAGTGCAGCACAGAACCTCCGTCCGCGACACGGCGATATCCCAGGCCAAGGCGAACGTGACCCGGCACGCCGACACCTTCGGGTTCGGCGCGGGCCAGACGCTCCATGTGAAGGACGTCGTGATCGACGCCGACGGCACCCAGCACGTCCGCTTCGAACGGACCTACCGCGGCCTCCCCATCGTCGGCGGCGACTTCGTCGTCCACCAGAAGGCCGACGGCTCGCTCAAGGGATCCACCCGCGCCAAGGCCCACAAGGTGGCGCTCAAGTCCGTCACTCCCGCCGTCGCCGCCAAGGGCAGCGCGGCCAGCGCCCTGAAGCGCTCGCACGGATTGGTGAGCAACGCCAAGTCCACCCCCGAGCTGATCGTGTGGGCCGCCGACGGCACCCCCCGCCTGGCCTGGCGCACCACCGTGCAGGGCCTGGGCGACAAGGGCCAGCCGCACGGCGAGGTCTTCGTCACCGATGCCACCACCGGCGCGGCGATCGAGAACTACGACGCCGAGCGCGAGTCCACCGGCACCGGCCACTCCGAGTACACCGGTGACGTCGGCATCGACACCACCCAGCAGGCCGACGGCACCTTCGCCCTGATCGACCCGGTGCGCGGCCACATCACCAAGGACGCGCACAATCTCTCGTCCTCGTCCCTGAAGAGCTCCTCCGGGACCCTGTTCACCGACGCCGACAACATATGGGGCGACGGCAGGAAGTTCTCCACCGACCGAGCCACCGCCGCCGTTGACGCGCACGCCAACACGGCGGAGACGTTCGACTACTACAAGACGACCTTCGGCCGCAACGGCATCAAGAACGACGGCCGCGGCGCCACCGTCTTCGTCCACGTCGGCACCAACTGGGACAACGCCCAGTGGTCGGACTCCTGCTTCTGCATGATGACCGGCGACGGCGACGGCACCACCGACCCCGAGCAGGTCGACCTCGACACCATGGGCCACGAGATGACCCACGGCGTCACCTCGGCCACCGCCAACCTGCGCTACAGCGGTGAGTCCGGCGGCCTGAACGAGGCCACCAGCGACATCCTCGGCACCATGGTCGAGTGGTACGCCAACAACCCGATCGACACCCCCGACTACCTCTTCAGCGACCAGTCCACCCCGCCGTGGCTGCGCCGCTTCGACAAGCCGTCCCTGGACGGCCGCTCCGCCGACTACTGGTCGAAGTCCGTCGGCCGGCTCGACGTGCACAACTCCTCGGGAGTCGGCAACCACTGGTTCTACCTCGCGAGCGAGGGCAGCGGCGCCAAGACCATCAACGGCGTCTCCTACAACAGCCCCACCTACAACGGCTCCACCGTCACCGGCATCGGCAACCAGAAGGCCTCCGCCATCTGGTACCGGGCGCTGACCGTCTACATGACCTCGACCACTGACTACAAGGGCGCCCGCACCGCGACGCTGAACGCGGCGAAGGACCTCTACGGCGCCACCAGCCCCGAGTACGCCACCGTGGCTGCGGCCTGGAGCGCGGTCAACGTCCTCTGACCCAGCGGCGAACCGCCTGATCCGTTGGAGCCGGCCCGGACGACGGGGACTGCCATCGCCGTCGCCCCGGCCCCGGCGTTTCCAGCGGGTCGGGGAGACACACGGGGGGTGGGCGCGCGTGATGCGCGCCCACCTCACGGTGCGTGTAGGCGGTGAAGGCGAGCGCATGGAGGTTCGTCAGCCCGGACGGTTCGGCGTACGGCTCGTCGAGGACGGCGACAGCAGAGGCGGTGAGGTCCGCGCCGAGCAGGGACAGCCGGTGTCCGGTGCCGAGGTCTTCCATCGGCTCGGGGAAGCCTCCGAGGGTGCGGGCGGCGGGGAGGTGGACGGCTACTACCCGCTGGGCGAGACGGTGCCGGTACACAAAGCGATGGGCCGGGACTGGGCGGAGGTTGTCAACCGTACGGACAAGCGGGGCCGGCGCCGGGTGGTGGGCATGGTCTACGAGGTCGTCGCCTTCCAGGCCCTACGCGACCAGCTCAAGTGCAAGGAGATCTGGGTGGTCGACGCCGACAAGTGGCGCAACCCCGACCAGGACCTGCGGCACGGTGGCTCACCTCTCCTACCACGGGAGGTGCGCTCCCTGCGCGCTCCGCCACCGACTGCACGACATCCTCAGCATCGACGGCCAGCTGCGTCCGAGGCGCAGCCAAAATGAGCGCGGCTTGGCTGCGCACGGTACTCGCGCGGCCACGTCGGCGGGGCGAAATCCCTGTGGCTCCGCAGGGCCAAGCTGGGCAGACTGTCGGAATGGACGATCAAGAATCCAACCTCGACGCCAGCGCTGCCCAGGATGTTGCCGTGACTGAGGGATCGATGATGTCTGACACGACGCGCGAGGCTCGACGGATGTCGTTCAACGCCGATGCGCTGACCTACCAACGGGGCAGACCACGCTACCCCGACGCGATCTTCGACCTGCTGACAGAGCGGTGCGGACTGCGGCCCGGCGCGCGGGTGCTAGAGATCGGTGCCGGGACGGGCCTGGCTACCGAGCCGTTGTTAGCGGCCGGCGCGCACGTGGTCGCGGTCGAGCCCGGCGAGAGCCTGGCCGCGATCCTCGCCGCCGATCTCGCGTGCGACCGGCTGGAGATCACTGTCAGCGACTTTGAGTCCGCAGACCTGCCAGGCGGATTCGACCTCGCGGTGGCGGCGACAGCGCTGCATTGGCTCGACCCGGCCACATCGACCGCGAAGATCGCCGGGCTGGTGCGTCCGGGTGGCTGGCTGGCGGCATGGTGGAACGAGTTCGGCGACGCCAAGCGGCCGACGATCTTCCGCGACCGGCTCGATGAGGTCTACCACGACCTGCTGCCCGCCGAGACTGGCTACCGGGACAGCCGCTCGCACGTGCTCGACACCGACCGCTGGCGCAGGCAGTTGACCGCCGGCGGCTACTTCGACGACGTCTCAGTCGAGATCATCGAATGGAGTCAGATCCTGACCCCCCAGACCGCGCGGGACCAGTGGTCCACATTCCCGAACATCGCCGAACTCGCCCCGCCGAGCCGCGCGGAGTTTCTCACCCGCCTCGGTTCGCTCGTCGACGAACTCGGCGGCCAGGTCGCAGACCCGCGCCTGACGGTCATCTACACTGCTCAACGCGTCCACAGCTCGCCGTGATCCAAATTGGACAGCGGTCCGGAAGAGCGCTCTGACGTGCGCGACGATCTGTGGGCTCCATCGACTGGAGTCACAGCGGCGGGTTCAGCCGTCGCCAGCAGATGACGGCACAGCCCAGCGTGACGAAGGCATGGTGGATGTCGTCGCGATCGCCGCCTGTGGTGATCGCGGCCAGCGGTATTCCGTGGGCCTCGACGACAATGTGGTGCTTGCTGCCGGTCTTGCCTCGACCCACCGGGGATGGGCCGGTGGCCGGCCCTCCCTTCATCGCCCGGACATGGCTGGAGTCGACGGCGGCCCGGGAGAGGTCGAGCTTGTCGACCGCTCGCTGCTCTGCGAGCAGGAGTTCGTGCAGACGTTGCCAGACCCCGGCTTCGTTCCAGTCTCGAAGCCGTCTCCAGCACGTCATCCCAGAACCGAAGCCCAGTTCCTGCGGAAGAAACCGCCACGGGATGCCGGTGTGAAGGACAAGCAGGATGCCAGAGAGCACCTGCCGATCATCCAGGCGGCGTTGACCAGGATGACGGTATCGGCGCCAGACCACCGGCAACAGCGGCTCGATCCGTGCCCATAGACCGTCGTCGACCTCCCACGGCTTGCTCGCACTCTTCGTCTCGGCCGACTCGCACCCCCTCTGGCCGCATAAACGAGATCTGACACAGCGTCATTCCCGACGCAACCACTAGCTCATTTCGTTACGACTCGTCAGCTGTCGCCTTGGCGTCCGTCGCGGACCACCGCCAACCCGCCGACCCGGGTCGTGATGCCCGCCGGCCCGCGTCGGGCTGAAGCGAGCACGCTGGCCGGTCGACCGAGGGCGTCCCCCTGCTCCACCTCGATCGCGACCGTCTGTGCCCCTGTTGTGTCGAGCAGGTGGGCGGCCAGGCAGCCGGTGCTGTTGGCGTTGGCGACGTCCTCGTCGACACCGATCGCCGGCGCGAACATCCGCGCCGCACCCAGTCGGTCGTCCACCGGCGGTACATACACGAAACAGCCGAGGAGCCCGTACCGCCGGCACGCCGCTGTCAGCCTGCCGAGGTGTGGGCGGACTCGGAGCAGCGCCGACCGGTCGTGGACCGGTACCAGCATGCGGGGTGCGCCGGGCACGGCGATCCGTGGTGCGTCGGTCGGATGCGGGTCGGCCGCGGTGAGCCCGAGCGCGGCGACGATCGCGGCGCGCTCGTCCGGTGCCGGGTGACGCAGCGCGACAAGGCCCTGGTCGAACCACACCTCGATGCCGACGGGGCGGCGGATCGCGACGGTGTCGAACGTGCGCCCGCCGGTGTGCTGGCGGTCGTTCAGCTCGCCCAGCGCGGTGCGGGTCAACCGGACGGCCTGCGCGGCAACGGTGCCGTGGCCGCAGCCGGACAGTTCGGCGCCGGCGGTGAAGAACCGGACAGGCCGGCCACCGTCCGGCGTACGCCCCGGGCCGAGGAACGCTGCGTGCGAGGTGCCGGCCGCAGCAGCGACCCCACGCCGGTCCGCGTCCGTCGCCGCCGGGTCGTCGTCGGTGACGGCCGTGGGGCTGCCGCCCCGGCCGTCGCGCCGCACGCACGCATCAACCACCGTGACATCCGGCCAGGACATCGGCCCCCCTTGACCCTGGACGAACCGGCAATCGCGAACGGCGTTCCGCCGATGGCCGGACCTGGCCGAGGCGGACGACCGAACGCGTCCTTGAGCGTACCGTCCTGCCTCAGCCGGTGCCGTCCTGCATCGGATAGTGGATGACGACCGCACCGCCGGTGGCGTAGTCGGCGACATCGACGGTCACCCGCCGGCCTTGCCGCGACGCCCGCGCCGCGGCCATCGCGGCGGCGTCGGCGAAGCGATGTGGGCCCGCAGTGCGCCGGACGCCGCCACATCGGCGATCGCGTTCATGCCGGCGTGCTCGGTCTCCACGAGGTGAGTCTCCACCCGGACGCCCCGTTCCGGGGCCTTCGCCGCCTCGTTCGGATCCGTTCGGGGAGGTCGGAGACCAGGACGCCACCGGGCCGCAGGACGTGGATCGAGGCCGTAGGCACCACCGGGTTGTCCGACGGCGAGGGGGAGGGCGGGGCGGTGAGGCGGCCCGTCGTGTGGTGTGGGGTCGATTCCGATGCGTGGATGCGGCGGATGGGGGCGCTTGTGGTGGCGGGGTCGCGGCGTGCGCCTCGTATGTGCATCAGCGCGAGTTCGTGTTGCAGGGTGGCGCGGACCGGACGAGTGCGAGGCTGTGGCCGTTGTCGGTTGACGGGTTGCTTCTGCTGGCGACGGTCGGCGTTCTGAAGCCGTCCCATGGGCGTGACCGGCGCACGCGCGCTGTCATGTGGTTGGCCTTCCTACTTGGGGTTGCCGTCTCCCTCTCAGGGAGCATCGCGGCAGCGCCCGCTCTGGTGTGGAAGCCGGTGTTGGTGGCGGGGTGGCCGCCCGTGGCGCTGCTGCTCGCGGTGGAGCTTCTTGCCCGCCGCTCCGCGGACGAAGTCCGGATTACTGCCGGAGACGAAGCCAAACCGCGGCAGCTGGTATCCCAGCGAGCCCATCTGCCGTCTCTGGAACCGGAGATCCGGTGGCTGGCCTCGCCGGAAACAGCGAGTCTGCCGATGGCGGGGTTGGCACTGGATGATTCACGCAAAGTCGTGGCTTCTGCGGGGCAGCCCGCTCTCAGGGCGACGTCGTGCGGCCGTCTCATGCGCCTTTCCTCAACTGTTCGGTGATCTGCAGCCCGGTCGCGTGGGTGAGCGGATGGTCTGTCGGCGCCTCGATGTGCAGCGCCGCGGCGAGGTCGTGGCCGTGCAGGTCGACGACGGCCTCGGCGAGGTCGGCCAGGACGACCGCCGTGTTCCGCCCCCGCTGCCATCCCGCCACCACCGTGACCAGCGCGACCAGGGCGGTCGGCCACCACAGCAGTCCGAGCACGGCGTAGGGCAGCGCCCATGCGGTGAGCCGGGTGGCCGCGTCGAAGCGATCACGGGCACCCGTGACCGCGGTCCGCACCGAATCGGGAAGGACCAGCCACAGACGCGGCCACGCCGACACTAGGTCGATGCGGTACTGGCTCCACACACGACGGTCCGCGGCCGAGATCCGGTCGCCGATCCAGGTGGGATGGCACGGAGGCTCGACTCCGATCCGGCTACGGCGGGCCGCCAGCCGGTCGAGGTCGGTTTGGCGGTCAGGGGTAGGAGCCAGGCTGCGGGCGGACTCGTACTCACTGTCTGCCCTTTCCCATCGCTCCCGGCGGCTTTTCACCAACTGGCGACGGAGCTTCTCCGGCCACTGCTGCAGCCAGACCCTCTCGACCAGCGTGGCCAAGGCCTGGTTCACCAGGCCTGCGGCGGCCGCGGCGAGGCCGGCGCCCACGACGAGCGCCCCGATCGCAGCCGGCCGCCCATCCAGCCCGGAGACTTTGTTGTCGAGCGTTCTGAGTAGGAACCGCGTGTCGAGGGCATGGCGATGACCGAGCATGAGCGCCACCGCCGTCGTGCCCACGAGCAGAAGCCCGGGCAGCACCAGCGCGCTCAGCCAGCGATCCGCGATCCGCCGGCCTACATCGGTCAGCAGTGATCCCATGCTTCGCTCCCACCCCGGTCGCTACTGTCATCGTCGGACCACCAGCGGCCGTTCACCGATGTCGCACATCGGCGCGTCCTGCCCGGCCCGCCGCAACACGGTGCGGTGGCAGACGCGCAGCGGGCAGACGTACGGCCGGCCCGTCACATGGCCGCTGCCCGCGGTCACCGATGGCACCCCACTGGGTGGCGGCCCCTGAGCACCGACTGTTCGGGTGCCCGCATCGGGAGAACCTGCTGCCGGGCCGTCGCCCTCGTGCACGTCCAGACCCAGGGACGAGAACAGTTCGGCAAGACGGGCGGCATCGGGCCGCCGCCCGTCCCGGACCGCTTCGACGATCTCGTCGAAGATCACGCGCATGCCCCGCCGCTCGGCGAGGCGACACATACCGAAGAAGTCATCGCACAAATTCGCGAGAACATCACCCATGGCGTAGCCCCCCATATCCTGGTTTGTTATCCCCAACACCCAACTTGCCAACCCCCGTTGGGGGCCGAGGCCGTCGAGAGATGGAGGCCCGTGGATATCGGCGTCAACGTCCTGGCCGGGCTGCGCACGGCCGCTCTCCGTCGCCGCCTCACCCGGCGGCTCGACCGCCATCTGGCCACCGGCGATCCGCAGGCCGTCCTCGCAGCCCGGACCCGGGCCGTGGCGGAACGGCTGGCCGCGGCTGTCGCTGGCCGTGCGGATCTTCCCTCCCTGCAAGTACTGGCTCGCTTCCACGCGGCGTGCGCGGACGAACGGGGACTACACGACGGGCGGGCCGACCGCTCGCGGGCGCTCGAACTCGGCCGTGTGATACGGAAGTTGGATCCGGCGGCGGTACCTGAACCGGTGATCGCGTTGGCAGGCCCGTTCGACAGCACAGAGCAGCGGGAAGAGGACCCCGCTCTGGCCATGGTGGTCGACGCCCTGCAGAGCGGTGACGGCACCCTGGCCGTGGAGGCGGCACACCTCCTGCGCCAGGAGCTGCGGTCGAGGCCCGACGACCCGGAGCGCGGCATCACCCTGAGCCTTCTGGGCGCCGCGCTCCTGATCGGATCGTCGACCGGGACCCCCGGCGCCGACGTCGACGAGACGGTAGATGTGCTCCGGGAGGCGGCAGAGGCGCTCGTCGGCGATCCGGACCGTGCGTCGGTTGTGGCCCAACTGGGGTTGGCACTGAGTAACCGGTACTTCGACCGGCGGAGCACTTCCGACCGGGACGAGGCCATCGAGGTCCTGCGGGAAGCGGTGCGGCTCGTCCCCGAGGTCCGTGCCCATCTGGTGCTGCCGCTCACCGTGCTCGGCCATCTCCTGCTGGAGAGGTTCGCCGCCACGCACAGGCCCGCCGACGAGGAGGAGGCGCTCCGCGGACTGCGCGAGGCGGCCGCGCAGGTCACTGCCGATCCGGGCGGCGCGGGCGACGTCGCGGGTCTGACCATTTCCCCGCATCTGCGGCCGAGCCCGGCCGCCGCGCCGGCGTTCCTCGGTACTGCGTTGTACGACCGCTTCCTCCGCACCGGCGATCCGGCGGACCTGGACGACGCGGTCGGTGCGCTGCGCACGGCGCTGCGGTTCTCCGCGGCGCAGAAGCAGAGCGGTGTCCCTCTGCTCGGCTCTGTCACGCCGTTGGGTGAGGAGAATGCCCGGCTGGATGCGCTGGTACACCTCGGCGCCGCGCTGATCAGCCGCTATGAGCGCGACGTCGCACCGGGGGACGCGGACGAGGCCATCGACCTGCTGGAAGAGGCGGCGCGGACCTGGCCGTCCGCGGATCCCGGCCGCGCCCTGCCGTACGCACTGCTGGGCGGGATGCTGACGCGGACGCTCGGCCATCGCGACGCCGCGACGGACCTCTCGCGGGGGATCGAGGCGCTGAGGCACGCTATCGAAGCCACCCCGCACAACGACAGTAAGCGCACCGGCAGACTGGCCGACCTGGGCCAGGCCCTCCTGGACCGAGTCGTCGTCGGAGGCGCGCAGTACGACCCGGACGAGGTCATCGACACGTTCCGCGCCGCTGTGGCCGCGACCGAAGAGGGCCATCCCGAGCGTTCGCAGAGGTTGGTGGGGCTCGGCACCGCCCTGTGGTTCCGGTTCCAGCGTGTCGGCGGGCTCGCCGATATCGACGAGGCCATACGGCTGGGTCGCCTCGCCGTGGCCGCGGCCCCCGAGGGCTCGTTCGCCGAGTGTGTTTCTCTGATCTCCCTGGCCGGATGGCTCCATGGCCGGTTTCGCCGGACAAAGGACGATGCGGACCTGGCGGAGGCGTTCGACGTGTGCCGACGGGCGGTCGCGGCCTCCCAGGATGATCCTGCCTCCCAGGCCGCCGCCATGAGCTTTCTCGGCACGATGCTCCAAACCCGCTTCCAGCACCGTGGCCTCCGCGCCGACCTGGATCAGGGCATCGAGGCGCTCCGCGCCGCCGTACGGCTGAGGCCGGCCGACCATCCCCGGGGGCTAGCCCTCGCCCAGGCCAACCTGGCCAACGCCCTGCGTCTGAGCTTTGACCAGGGCGGTCCGCTCAGCGACATCGACGAGGCCGTCGACGCCCTGCGCGGCAAGCTTCCTTTCGACTCCGAGGAACTCAACCGGGCCGCCACCCTGTGCGCGCTGGGTGAGGCGCTGGCAAGCCGGTACCGGCGGACCCTGGAGGAGGCCACCCGCCGCGAGGCCCGCGAGCACCTGGTCAAGGTCGCCGACATGAGGACCGCTCCGGCCTCCCTGCGGCTGCAGGCGGCCAAGGCCTGGACGGCCCTCGCCGCGGACGTGCAAGACTGGTCCGATGCCGTGGCCGGCGCCTCGCGAGCCAGCGAGCTGCTCTCCCTGTTGGCCTGGAGAGGACTGCCCCGCCGGGACCAGGAGAGGATACTGATCGACCACGAGGGCCTCGCGGGTGATGCCGCGGCCTACGCGCTCCTCGCGGGCGACGCCGCCCGTGCGCTGGAGATGCTGGAACACGGCCGGGGTGTGCTGCTCAGCCGGACCTTCGACACACGTACGGACATCGGCAGGCTCCGGTCCCTGCATCCCGAACTCGCACAACGCCTCGAGGCGATTCGTGACGCCCTCGACTCGGCCGGTGCCGGTGACCTCCTGTCCGAGCAGGTGACCGCCGCCCCGCAGGCCTCCGACCTCGACTACGAGCAGCGTCTGCTCCTGGCACGGGAGTGGGACGGCCTCGTGGAGCGGATCCGCCGCCTCGACGACTCACTCGCGGACTTTCTTCGACGGCCCGGCGCACGTCGGCTCCAGGCGGCCGCCGCCGAGGGCCCGATCGTCGTGCTCAACGTTGCCGAGCGGCGCAGCGACGCACTGATCCTGACGGCCGAACAACTGCACACGGTGCCCCTTGTCGATGTCACGCCGGAGCGGGTCGCCGAGTACGTCGTCGACTTCTACCTCGCGCTGCAGGACCCGGCGAAGCTGAGCGCCCGCGCGACCATGGAGGACGTGCTCGCCTGGCTGTGGGACGCCGTCGCCAGGCCTGCGCTGGACGCGCTCGGCCGGCGTCCCGTTCCCCGGGACAGCACGCCGCCGCGGCTGTGGTGGGTCCCGACGGGACTGCTCACGCTGCTGCCCCTGCACGCCGCCGGACGGGTGGGCGACGGAGTGCTCGACCGGGTCATATCCTCCTACGCGCCCACCGTCGGTACGCTGGCCCACGCCCGCAACGGTGCGTGGGCTACCAGGCCCGCGCAGGTGACGGTCGTCGCTCTCCCCGGGGACGACCTTCCCAATGCACAGCGCGAGAGCAAGGACATAGGGCGTCTCTTCCCTAGCGCACGACAGTTGGTCGACGACCGGGCCACTCGGGCCAATGTCCTTGATGTCCTGCCGACGAGTCATGTCGTCCACTTCGCCTGCCACGCGAGCCAGGACCTGGTGAATCCCTCGCACGGGCACCTGCGGCTGTACGACGGCGCCCTCGACGTCCTGGAACTCGCCCGCCTCCGGCTCGGCACCGCCGAACTCGCCTACCTGTCCGCCTGCCAGACCGCGACGGGCGGGATCACCCTCGCCGATGAGGCCATCCATCTGGCGAGCGCCTTCCAGCTCGCCGGATACCGCCAGGTGATCGGTACTCTGTGGCCCATCCAGGACGCCGTCGCCGCAGACATCGCCACGGACGTGTACACGCGGCTGCGGCGGGGCGGCGGTGGTGTGGCCACCGGACAGGCCGCAGCGGCGCTGCACGGCGCCATTCGGCGGGCACGCGCCGCGCATCCGAGGGGGCCCCACCTGTGGGCATCCCACATCCACCTCGGCCCCTGACGACGGTCGCCCATGCAACGGTGGTGATGTCGAGCCCGGGCGCCAGGGCCCTCATCCGGCTTCGGTCGGGTGGCCCGGGGGTGAGATTCCCCCGGGCCACCCGACCAACTCGACTGACATGGAGCCACGTTGATTGCGTTGTCTTGTCGGGGCGCTCCGACAGACAGCACTCTGATTCCAACCACCCCAGATGAGATCGGGCGCGGGAGCCGCGCCGCCGGAGGGCGGCGTGTGGCAGCGGGCGTGGATCAACAGCCACCGCATCACCACAGCCGAGTTCGGCGGCCTCGACCTCGCTCGCGTCATCGTTGCCGTCGACCCCGCCGGCGGAGAGTGGGCCATCGGCGACGTGACCGGCATCATCGGGGCTGCCCGCGGCTACGACGCACCTGTACGTCCTCGAGGATCGCTCCCGGAGCATGGGGGCGAACGACGAGCGGGTGGGGCAGGGCGGGCCGCCTTCGTTCACGACATGTGCGACAGCCCCTCGGGTGCCTCGCCGGGGCCGCTGTCGGCGCACTCGCCGGTGCCAAGCGTATTGGCGATGCTGTACGCGGTCGTCATGTCGGCGTTGAGGTGGTCGATGGCCTTGTTCGTGGTGGCGATCGCGGTGGTGATGTGCGCCTCCGCCGTGGCGATGGCCGTGCTGGCGCCGGGAAGAGTGGGCAGTCCGTCAGCAGTGAGAGCTGACTGCGCGTCCTTGAGGGCGGTGATCTCGGACCGCAGCTCTGTGACCCCCTGCTGCTCCTGGTCGACGTCGTAGCTGGCCGTGGTCGTGACGTCGTAGCCGACATTGTTCTCCGCGTCGTAGCCGACCACGTTCTCGACGTTGTAGCAGCCGTCGCCGTTTCCGCCTTTGGCGTCCTTCCGCTCCTGCGCGAGGTCCTTGTCGGCTGTCACGACATCGCCACGCACCGACTTGGCGTTCGTGAAGGAGCTGTTGGAGCCTTGGAGACGTGTGAGCGCGTCCTGTGCCGTGCTCTGGTCCGCCGCCCGCGCACTGGCTTGGGCGCTCGCATGCTCCGTCGCCTGGTCCTGCTGCTGCGCGGTCTGCTCGGCCTGTGTGTCCTCGGCCCAGCCGCCTTGCAGCAGGGCGCTGCACATGCTCTGCCCGAATATCTGGCTGCTGGTGTCGCGGACCACGGCCACGACGCCGTTCTTCTGCACGGCGCAGACCACGGGCACGAGCCCCTGCGCGGCGACGGCCTGCGTGGTCCAGAAGTCACCACCTCCGGACAGGGAACGAGCGAGGCTGCTGCACTCACCCGCCGGATTGGACTCCCCGGCGCTGCGTACCTCGGCACGGGCGGCGTGCCCGTACAGGTAGATCGTGCACACGCCATCTGGCGCCGCCGACGCCGCGCGGCTGGCGGCCCAAGTCGGCGAGTAGACCGAGCGGACACCAGGCGCAGCAGCGGGCTCGGGTGAAGACGCGCAGGCGGCGAGCAATGCGCCGGAACCGAGTACGGCCACAGCGACAACGCCTGTTCTCATCGAGTGTTCTCCTCGCGAATGCCTTGTGAACCAGGTGTGTTGGAGCTGTACTCTCCCAAACCCTCTGCAGCCCCGCGGCAGAAAGGCGCCATTACTGCCCCGCGTATCCTGGTCGGCGCGGGCGCGGGCCTGGCACGCCTGGAGCGGCAGCCGTGAGGCACCTGCGCGAACTGCTGATCGATGCCTGGTCGTGGCTCAACTACAAGCAGGCCATGGCTCATCCGGAGGGGCCCGACCATCACGCGTTCCCAGAGCTGAACAACTCGTGGATGCCCGCCGAGGAGCTGCGCCGCCTGGCCGCGTCTACGACTCCAACCAGGCTGGCCAGCTCGCCGCCGTCAGCGGTGACCACCACCACGTGGAGCGCTGCGAGTTGGGCGGCCCGTTCTAACTCGTAGACACACCCTCGGCTACCTGCTGGGCGTGGAGCAGACCATCGTGGTGCCCGGCGCCGGATAGGACGAGCCGCCGCCGAAGACCGTGGGGCCGCCGACCTGCAGAAGAAGCTGCGTGACTGGGCGGGCAAGGAGCTGCTGCTTCGAAGCGGACCGCGCCCGCGACGGTGTCCCGGTCAGTCAGCGCGAGCATCGTCATCCCGCGCTCGGTGGCGCGCTGCACGAGGGCACCGGGCAGGGAGGCGTGGTAGCGGACCGAATAGCCGGAGGCGACGTGCAGAACTGCTCGGCGATGGTGTGATCGCGGGTCGGCACGAGGGTGCCGTCGACGATGAACACGGCGTCTCTCCGCAAGCGCCGCCGCTGTTTGAAGGCGAGCTGTGGCGCGGTGTGGTCGATGATGCGGTCGGCGCTGGACTTTGAGATGCCGAACAAGGGCGCCAGCTGCCGCAATGTCAGGCTGGTTCGCCAGTACGCCGCGACCAGGAGTACTCGATCCTCCAACGGCAGCGACCAGGGGCGCCCTGGACGGGTTCGGTCGGCTCCTGCCCGCCGCAGCATTGTGATCAGCTTGCGGAAGTCGCGGGGGCGCAGCCCGGTGAATGGGGCTATCCAGGACGGTTCCGACGCCGTGATCACACCAGCCATGTCAAGATCATTTCATCGTGGCACGCTGAGCCGTGAACCACGGTGTTACAGCTTGATCTGCCCCGTCAGCCACCATTCGAGGTACTTGGCCAGGCTCGGCGCCACCCAGGTGCGGCTGTCGTCCTCGTGGTTCCAGACGAAGACGTCGGGCCGGTCGATCCTGGGGAGGAGCGCGAAGAGGTCACCGTTTCCTGCATCCGCGAAGAAGAGCAGCGGATCGAACGGCATGTACAGGGTGGCAAGCTCAGCGTCCTCGCGAAGACTCTGGTTCTCGGAGGCGATGCGCTCGGCCGACCAGATGAGCCCGTCTCCGTACTCGCCCTCGATGCCGTTGCTCTCGCGGAGGAGATCGGCGAGGTCCGTAGGCAGTGGATGGCCGAGGACCGTGGTGCAGCGGATCAGCGACGACTCCGATGCAGGGGACTGGAAGACGGCCGTGCCGGGCAGGGCCGCAACGACTTCGGTCCACACAGTTGATTCGACCTCCATGAGCCTGGCCGGGATCGAACCGGTCCTAGAGCTCCGTCGGCGCCGGCCAGGGTCCGCGTTTCGACAAGCGTGACTGCTCGCCCAACGAACAGTATGGCCCCGACCGAGCCGACCACCCACCACCCCCAGCCCGGCAATGCGGGACAACCCTTAGGGCCAATGCCGTTGCAATAGCTCGTGGGCGTACGCTGCTGTGCAGTGCTCCCGGGGGTGGTGCGGGGTGCCTGTAGACGTCGGTGAGTTATCGGGCTTGGGGCTGCTGACCTGGGTGTATCCGTCCGGGTTGGTGGATCGTGTGGTGGCCGCGTGCGGTCGTGCGGAGCAGCGCGACGCCTGCTGCCGGCCCGACTGGTGGTGTACTTCGTGCTCGGGCCGGCCCTGTTCTCGCCGGCGCCGTATCTGGAGGTGATGCGGCACCTGGTCGAGGGCTTGCGAGGCCAGGGACTGCTGGGCGAGTGGCACATCCCGGCGAAGTCGTCACTGTTTCGGGCCCGGCAACGGCTGGGTCCGGCGCCGCTGCGGGTGCTGTTCGCCACGACCGCGAAACCGATGGGAACCCAGGACACCCCGGGCGCCTTCTGGCACGGACTGCGGCTCCTGGCGGTGGACGGGACCTGCTGGGACGTCGCCGACAGCCCGGCGAAAGAGGCCGCCTTCGGCCGCCCCGGCAACCCCCGCGGCCACGACAAGAGCTCCTTTCCCCAGGTGCGGATGGCCTGGCTGATCGAGGTGGGCACGCACCTCGTGCTGGACGCCGAGCTGGTCGGCTGCCGGACCGGGGAAGTCACCTTGGCGGGCCGGGCCAACTCGTCCTGGCCGACCGGGAGTTCCTCGGCATGCCGTTGTGGCGGAGCTTCACCGTCACGGGTGCCGACCTCTTGTGGCGGGTGCCCGCCAACCGCATCCTGCCCGTCGACCGGCAATTGCGGGACGGATCCTGGATCTCCCGCATCCACGCCCACACCGATCCCGCTCACACCGATCCCGTCACCGTGCGGGTGGTGGCCTACCAGCTGCACGGCACTGGCCGTGAGGGTCAGGCCTACCGGCTGGTGACCACCCTGCTCCACGCCCGCCGCTATCCCGCCCGCCAGCTGGCCGCGCTCTACCAGGAGCGCTGGGAGGCGGAAGCCGTCTTCGCCGAGCTCAAGACCCATCAACGCGGCACCCGAGTCGTGCTCAGCAGCAAAACCCCCGACGGCGTCCTGCAACAGATCTGGGCGCACCTGCTGGTCCACCATGCGCTGCGCGAGCTGATGGTGAGAACCGCCGCCACCCGGGGCCTGGATGCCGACCGGATCTCCTTCACCGAAACCCTGCGCTCCGCCCGGCGCAGTGTGATCCTCACGCCGGGCAGCTTTTCCCCCTGACCTCCAGGTCAGGACCCTCGTCGTGCTCCAGCACGACCTGCTCGAACGTCTCCTGCCGCACAGACGCCTGCGCAGCCAGCCCCGCGTCGTCAAACGCAAGATGTCCAACTACCGGCTCAAAAGGGCCGAACACCACACCTGGCCCCAACCCGCCCAAACCGGCCCCCGATCAGTCCTCATCCAACGACCACACGCGAACCCGTCGAAGGCCGGTGGTCTGCCACCGGCCCTGCCGCGACGCTGGCGATTGGCCCTTTGGTCGGTCCGCTCCGGGATGACTGCGCGGATGCCCCGGCGCCGCAGGTCCTGTCGGACCTCCCGGGATGAGTACGCCTTGTCCGCGATGACCGTGTCGGGTCTTTGGCACGGCCGCCCCGCGCCTGTCCGAGGCACCCGCACAGATTCCAGCACCGCTTTGAACACGGTGCAGTCGTTGACGTTGCCGGGGGTGAGGATGACAGCCAGGGGCAGGCCCCGGCCGTCGCAGGCGAGATGGACTTTGGTGGTCAGCCCGCCGCGGGAGCGGCCTTGCGCCTGGTCGGCGCCGAGCGTGCCGAACCTTCCAGCCCGCCGTTCGCGTCCGCCCCCTTTTCCGGGCGCCGGCCGCGTGCTGGTGGGGGCGGTTGATGGTGGAGTCCACCGACACCGTCCATTCCGCCGCTCCGACGGAGTCGTCGCGTGCCTGA
Organism: Streptomyces sp. NPDC001157; assembly: GCF_053598255.1. NCBI lineage: Bacteria > Bacillati > Actinomycetota > Actinomycetes > Kitasatosporales > Streptomycetaceae > Streptomyces > Streptomyces sp. NPDC001157. The sequence continues at coordinate 3,460 of NZ_JBSFJW010000063.1, read as the reverse complement.
ATCAGCTCCAGGAGGCGGGCCCAGGTCCCGTCCCGCTCCCAACGGGCGAACCGCTCATAAACCGTCTGCCACGGCCCGGCCCGTAGCGTTCCGGCAGGTCAGGCCAGGGAGCACCTGTTCGCAACCGCCATAACACGCCGTTGATTACCTGCCGGTGGTCGCGCCACGGGCGGCCTGGCCCATCGGTAGCCGGCAGCAAGGGCTTCAGCGCCTCTCAAGCAGCGTCCATCAGCTCGCCGCGTCCTGTCACGTGATCGGTCACCAACTTGGCCTCATGCAGCCGTGGCCGTCTGGGTCTTGGCCTGGCGCACCCCGCGCAGGGCGCCGGACCAGGCGATCACCTGGTCGAGCATGTCGCTCACGGCGGTGTCGAGGCCCTCCTGGGGGACGAAGGTGCCGGTGTGGAACGAGGGATGTGTCGAGATGGTGGGCTGGGCGCGGACCGTGGCCACCTGGAGCTCGGCGAGGACGAGCCGCAGCGCCTCGGCGGCCCGGGCCCCGGCGACCCAGCCGCCGTAGCTGATGATCCCGGCGGCCTTGTCGTTCCACTCCCGGTAGACGTAGTCCAGGGCGTTCTTCAGGGCTCCGGGGTAGGAGTGGTTGTACTCGGGGACGAGGAAGACGTAGCCGTCGAAGCTGTCGATGAGTGCGCCCCAGGCGCGGGTGTGGTCGTGCTGGTACTGCTGGAAGTTCGGGTTGCCGGGCTCGTCGAGGTTGCCGAGGTCGTGGTCGGCGAGGTCGATGAGTTCGTAGTCGGCTCCACCATGGGCACGGGCGGCCTCCAGTGCCCAGGCGGCGATCTGGTCGCCGCGGCGTCCGGGGCGGGTGCTTCCGAGGATGACTGCGATGCGAAGTGGCATGGCTTCCTTCCGGGAGAGTTGTCACGTCAACTCTAGATTGAAAAGAGTTGAAGTGACAACTCTCCTGGTCGCGGTATCCTCGGCGACATGGTGGAGACTCGATCGCTGGAACCCGAGGAGTGGGAGTTCTGGGATACCTGGATGCGCGCGCAGCGCCTGCTCACCAGGGAGCTGGAGCGTGGTCTACAGCGTGACTGCGACATCTCGAAGGCCGAGTTCAGCGTCCTGGTGACGCTGTGGCAGGCCGCCGGCCGCGAGATGCGTGTCGGCGAGCTCTCCGAGTCGCTCGACTGGGACAAGAGCCGCGTCTCACATCAGCTGACGCGCATGGAAAAACGCGGCTTCGTCAAGCGCACCCAGTACGGGGCCGATGGTCGCCGCGCGGGGATCGGGCTGACCGCCGAGGGGCGCCGCGCCGCCCAGAGTGCCATCCTCGTGCACGGCGGCAACATCCGCCGCCACTTCCTCGACTCACTGACCCCCGAGCAGGCATCAGTCATCCGGGCATGGAGCGAGCAAGCGGTCGATCGCCTGGAGCTGCACCGCAGCGAGGCTGCCAGCGACAGCGCGTCCTAGACCGCGCCCCACTCCGCCCTCATAGACGCCGCCGATACGGCCCTTGGCATTGTCAGACAGGCCCTAGCGCCGCCCGTGCCACACGCCTGCCGGGGATGACCGGCTTCGCTCACGGACTCACCTCCGACCTGAACGCCGTGATCGCCGGACTCACCGTGCACTGGAGCTCAGGCGGCACGGAGGGCGCCGTAAATAGGGTGAAAAAGATCAAGAGGCAGATGTACGGGCGGGCAGGATTCGACCTGCTCCGCAAGATGGTCCTGCTTCAGTAACCTTCCGCGGCTGCTCCCCAAGATCGGTTTCGGAACGAGAGCTGGCGCCCCAGGCGCATGGTCGCCGTTCCATGATCACCGGGAGCCGCGTCTGCGCGTCTACCTGCCGAACCATCATGAACCGCCCATGACTGCCGCGTTGGGGGGATCGAGCCATTGCCGACCCTCGACTGGCGCAGAGCGATTTCACCTTGCCCCGCACCCTGACCTGCGTCAGTTGGTCCCGTCCTCGAAGTCCAGGTTGACGGGACGACGAGGGAGCATAGCGAGGAAATCGGTCACTGGTACGTCGTCGCCGACCACCTCCAATCGGACGTCATGCATCCACACCTCTCCGGTTCGCTGGATCAAGAGCCCGAAGTTGAGGTAGGCGCCGGCTTCGGGGACATCCAACACGATGCTGCATCTTCGCCAGTTCGCAGTGCCGGCGATGCGTCGTTCCGCGTTGTACATGTTGCCGAACGCGAGGGTCTTCTCGGTGGCGTCGTCGACCCTGATCCAGAGACCGGCCCAACTGGCTACATCCCTCGCCTTAACCATTGCAGACAGCTCCACGCGGGAGCCTCTGTAGACATCGGCCCTGATTGTTTGCAACAGTGATGCATAATCTGCGCTTTGATGCGTGGAACGGATGAAGGCGCACGCGCGTCCCGACTGATGGATCTCGAAGTCGATGCCGACCTCGTAGTATTGAGGCACTGATCCCGACACTCCCCAGCCCTTGGGGAGGTCGTCTTCGGCGGGCACCGTTTGGGGACGGATGTTCGCCTCGGCAAGGATCTGGGTTGTCTCAGCCCGCGTCTTCTCCGTTTCCGCATCCAGCTTGCGGGCTTCAGCCTGTGCTTTCGCGCGCGTCGTCCAGTACGTCGTGAGAACGACGGCTACCCCGCCCGCCAGCGGGCCGAGCAGCCCGGCTATCCAAGTCCCCATGTACCAAGCCCCATTCGGCAGATGCGCCTCGTAGGCTCCCACCATCCGGCCAGGGTTGGCCAGAGGAAGCTTTGGGTGTCCGGCTTGATCGCAGCGGCACCCGGCCGCGGGACCTCATGCGACATTGCGTCGTGAGACTCAGTCAGTCGGGCAGACCGCGAGAAACGATGAAGCCCTGGTGCTGTGACCGGGCAGGTTCACCGGGCTGTTGGGCGTTGGCGCGGGTTGTGAAGCAAGGCGATGAGGGCGGCTGTGAGCTCGGCGGGCGCGTACGCACCACTGGGCCGCCTTCTTGAGGGATCTTCCGCCGCCGGGTCTTCTGGCTGTTGTTGGGCGGTGGGGGCACTGGTCCCGTGGGGTGGTGTGGGCGGCCGGGGGTGGTGGAGCCGCGTACCCTGCCGCCCTGCCGCCCTGCCGCCCTGCCGCCCTGCCGCCCTGCCGCCCTGCCGCCCTGCCGCCCTGCCGCCCGGGTGCCGGGTGGTGGGGGCTGTGGGGGTGGTTCGGGGTCTGTCGTGGCGTGGGTGTGGGGCAGGTGGCGGCCTGTTGTGGGGGTTGTTGCCCGGTGCGGGCGTGGGTTGTGGTGGGTTGGTGTGGTGGCTTGTGCTGGGTCTTGTCGGTGTCGGTTTTGCCGGGTTTGTTGGTGTGGGTTTTGTCGGGTCTTGTCGGTGTTGGTGTGGCGGGTTGGTGGGGGATGTCTGTCCTGTCCTGTCTGTCCTGTCTGTTCTGTTCTGCCGTGTTCTGCCGTGTCCTTGGGGTGCTCCGCCCCTCCGCTGGGGAGCTGTCCTTTGGGGGTGGCAGGGTGGGGTGGTGGTGTTGCTGGTG
>NZ_JBSFJW010000062.1:0-29504 GCF_053598255.1 Streptomyces sp. NPDC001157 | reverse complement strand
GCCGCTGGCCCGCGTTGGAGTTGCCGGTCAGGGCCCCGATCTCGATCTCGGGGTGCGCCAGGAGCAGACGCAGGCCATCGGTCGCCGGGCCTCTCCCGTGATGTGCTGCTGTGCGTCTACAGCGCTCCGAAACCCACCTTGCGCGGGGCCGGCTCGCCGAGCTCGACGTAGGCGAGGCGCTCGGCCGGGACGAGGACCTTGCGGCCGTGCTCGTCCACGAGGGTCAGCAGCTGCGACTTCCCGGCCAGTGCCTCGGCCACGACCCGCTCGACCTCCTCGGCACTCTGACCGCTCTCCAGAACGATCTCGCGGGGCGCGTGCTGCACGCCGATCTTGACCTCCACGGCTATGTCCCTCCGACGGTCAGTGAAGTGCGCGACCTTTACGCGCCGTACCAGCACACATTAGCCCGGTGAGGGGACGTACACCCTCCGCGCCTGCACGCCAGGAGCGAACAGCAGGCGGGAACAAACGGCCTGTACGCGCGCGTGCGACTCAGTGAGGCTGTTCGGTGCCGTGCAGCGGGAAGCCCGCGATACCGCGCCAGGCGAGCGACGTCAGCAGTTGCACCGCCTGGTCGCGCGGCACGCTGCGGTCGCTGTGCAGCCACGACCGGGCGACCACCTGGGCGAGGCCGCCGAGGCCGGAGGCCAGCAGCATCGCCTCCGCGGGCGAGAGGCCGGTGTCCTCGGCGATCACGTCACGGATCGCCTCCGCGCACTCGTTCGTGACCTTGTCGACGCGCTCGCGCACCGCGGGCTCGTTCGTCAGGTCCGACTCGAAGACCAGGCGGAAGGCACCGCCGTCGTCCTCGACGTACGCGAAGTAGGCGTCCATCGTCGCCCGCACGCGCTGCTTGTTGTCGGTCGTCGAGGCGAGTGCCCCGCGTACCGCCCCGATCAACGACTCGCAGTGCTGGTCCAGCAGGGCGAGATAGAGGTCGAGCTTGCCCGGGAAGTGCTGGTAGAGCACCGGCTTGCTGACGCCGGCGCGCTCCGCGATGTCGTCCATCGCGGCCGAGTGGTACCCCTGCGCCACAAAGACTTCCTGTGCGGCGCCCAGCAACTGGTTCCGTCGGGCACGGCGCGGCAGGCGCGTGCCCCGCGGGCGTGCCGCCTCTGTCTGCTCGATGGCTGTCACGCCGCCTCCCAAATTCGTCCACATGCGGTGTGCGCCGCGCGGCCATCGTACTTTTCGGTAACCCTGTCGTGCGCGGTGCGAGCGCAGAATTTCACGGACCGGACAGTGGCGATAGCCGTACAGAGGGTTTCAAAGCAGGCTGAAGCGGGCAGCAAGTGGCCCCGTTCCAGCTCAGCGACACCCTCCGGCGCCCCGCAAGCGCTTGTCAGCGGTAGTCGTCCTCGTCGATGGAGACGACGCGGCGCTGCTCGACGAGGTCGGCCTCGTTCGCGCGGGCCGGGTCCACGTCCTCGAGAGGGTCGTCGCGGTCGGGCGCGAGGTGGGCGTGCTGTTCCGCGGCGTCGTTCTCGGGGGCCTCGACGTCGATCTCCTGGGCTTCCTGCGTGTCCTCGTCCTCGAACGTCTCGGGATCGGTGGGGTCTACGGCCATGGCTGGGCTCCCTTCCTACGAATGTCCCTGGAAGAAGCAGGGACCACAGCGGGTGCCCTCTGTACGAGCCTAGGAGACACCCGATCCCGACGCTATGTGTTGTGCGCGCGATCTGTGACGGCGAACACAGCAGTCACTGCGTGATCGTCTCGTAACATTGCCGCATGTCTTCGACCGAGCTGCCCTCCGTGCCGGCTACCACTGCGCTCCCGAAGGTGGCGCCCGTCAGGGTCGCGGACGGTGAGCGGCTCAGGTCGGTCGGGCTGCCGGGGATCACGCTGGCGGTGCGATCGAGACCACCGGCCCGTCAGGGGCTGCCGCCCGCGCTGTACGTCCACGGGCTCGGCGGCTCCTCGCAGAACTGGTCGGCGCTGATGCAGCAGCTGGAGGGCGTCGTCGACGGCGAGGCCGTGGACCTGCCGGGCTTCGGCGACTCGCCGCCGCCGGACGACGGCGACTACTCGGTGACCGGGCACGCGCGCGCGGTCATCCGTTTTCTCGACGCGGTCGGGCGCGGGCCCGTGCATCTCTTCGGCAACTCCCTCGGGGGTGCCGTGAGCACCCGCGTCGCGGCGCTGCGGCCCGACCTCGTACGGACGCTCACGCTGGTGTCGCCGGCGCTGCCGGAGATCCGCGTCCAGCGGACCGCGGTCCCCACGGCACTGCTGGCGCTGCCCGGTGTCACCGCGCTCTTCACCCGGTTCACCAAGGAGTGGTCCGCGGAGGAGCGGGTCCGCGGGGTCACGGCGCTCTGCTACGGCGACCCCGGTCGGGTGACACCGGAAGGTTTCCGCAACGCGGTCGAGGAGATGGAGCGGCGCCTCCAACTGCCGTACTTCTGGGACGCTTTGACGCGCTCCGCGCGCGGGGTCGTGAACGCCTACACGCTGGGCGGTCAACACGGCCTGTGGCGCCAGGCCGAGCGCGTCCTCGCCCCGACCCTGCTCGTCTACGGCGGCCGGGACCAGCTCGTCGGCTTCCGCATGGCTCAGCGGGCGGCTCGCGCGTTCCGTGACTCCCGTCTGCTCACCCTGCCGGACGCGGGGCACGTGGCGATGATGGAGTACCCCGACACGGTGGCCCGCGCCTTCTGCGAGTTCCTCGGCGAGACGGGAGAGCCGGCCGACGGCTTTCCGTCCGGCAAACGGGCTTCTCTCGCAGCCGCGGCTGCCTCCGACGGAGGTGGCCCGGTCGTCGACGACGGCGAGGCCGCTGCCGAGAGTGCGGGGAGCTGAGGGCCGACGTGGGACGCCACAGCCGCCGCGGGGGCGCTGCCGCCGCGAAGGGTGATGCCGGTGACATAGGGGCGGGACAGGGCGGCAGGCCTGCCGCCGGGCCCGGCTCCGTTCCGGGGGTTCAGCAGGGCGGTGCGGGGGGCCGCCGGGTTCCCGGACCGTCGGGCGGGCAGCAGCGTGCTCCGATGTACGGGACGCCCGCGCGCGGGGTGCCACGGGTCCCCGACGGCACGCCTGTGCACGGGATGCCGCGGCTGCCGGACGGCACGCCTGCCCATGGGGTGCCGCGGTATCCCGACGGCACCCCCGCGCACGGCACCCCTCAGGTCCGCGGTGGTCACCCCGAGCAGCGTGAAGCCGGTGGTGGATGGGGCGAGTTGAGGGGGCCGGGCGGCGCCGGCCCCGGTGTCGCCATACCGCGGCAGCGGCAACAGCCGCCCGGCCGGCCGCGGCAGGACTACCTCGACGCCTTCGACGAGGACGACGACGTCTTCGCGCCCCGCTCCGGTGTCTCGGCGCACGTCTCGGACCCGTACGCCTCCGTCACCGACCGGTACCCCGGCACCGGTGCGGGCGTCCCCTCCGAGACCGACGACGACGCGCCGCCGACGGGAGTGCCCGCGCAGGCCAGGGGCAGCAAGGGGCGGACGTTCACCGGTATCGCGGCCGCCGCCGTCACCACCGTGCTGGCCGTCGTCGTCGCCGGCCAGGTCACGAACGGACGCGAGGACACCGGCATAGGGACGCAGTCGGCCACCGACCAGGCGCGGGACGCCCGGGACTCGGGGCCGTCGCCGTCCTCGTCGCCCAGCTTGGCGACGCTGACCTACGCGCAGGCGATGGGCGAGAAGTACCCGCTCAGCGCCACGCTCAAGGGGTCGGGGAAGTTCGATGCGGTCCCCGGGTTCGACAAGGCGCCGGGCACGGGACAGAAGTACACCTACCGCGTGGACGTGGAGCAGGGGCTCGGGCTCGACGGCGCACTCTTCGCCGAGGCCGTGCAGAAGACGCTCAACGACGACCGGAGTTGGGCCCACAACGGCGCCCGCACCTTCGAGCGCATCTACACCGGCAAGCCCGACTTCGTGATCACGCTCGCCAGCCCCGGGACGACCGCGAAGTGGTGCGCGAAGTCCGGGCTCGACACCACCGAGGACAACGTCTCGTGCGACTCGGCCGCCACCGAGCGCGTGATGATCAACGCATACAGATGGGCGCAGGGATCGAAGACATACGGTGATCAAATTCACGCCTACCGGCAGATGTTGATCAACCACGAGGTCGGTCACCGGCTCGGCCACGGCCACGTCACCTGCAGCAAGAACGGCCAGCTCGCGCCGGTCATGCAGCAGCAGACCAAGTTCCTCGACCACGACGGGATCCACTGTCTGCCCAACCCCTGGCCGTATCCCGGAAGTTGACAGGCACCACAGACGTCACATTGACATGCCCAGAAAGTTCATACATATTTCTGGGCATGTCGACCCCCCACGCCTCCGACCGCGCCGCCATCGAGCTGGCGCTCATCGGCGTGACCGCGCTCTGCGTGGCCGACATCCACTGTCGCTGACGCTCGCCCCCAGGCGTTCGCGTCGCGATCTTTTCCCTTCCGTGACCCGGTCACGGTTTTCGACGACCTGACGCCCGGGCAGAGGTCTGTTCACTTTCGTCTCACTCCTCGTCTATCCGTCTCACCATTCGGGCTTCTTTCGGATTCACCGGGCCCGAACCACTCCGAGAGGTCGTCATTCCGATGCGTCAACCGTCCGTCAGAGCGCGCCGCCTGGCCGCTGCATCCGTAGGCCTGGTTCTGGCAGCGGGCGCCGCCGCCTGCGGGCCGAAGGACAACGATGCCAAGGGCTCCGGCGGCGACTCCACGCCGCACAAGGGCGGCACCCTGACGGTGCTGAACTCCAGCCCGACGGACAACTTCGACCCGGCCCGCCTGTACACCTCCGGCGGCGGCAACATCCCGTCCCTGGTCTTCCGTACGCTCACCACCCGCAACCGCGAGAACGGCGCGGCCGGCGCCAAGGTCGTCCCGGACCTCGCCACCGACACCGGGCGTCCCAACAAGGACGCGACCGTGTGGACGTACACCCTGAAGAAGGGCCTCAAGTACGAGGACGGCACGGCGATCACCTCCGCCGACATCAAGTACGGCATCGAGCGCTCCTTCGCGCCCGAACTGTCCGGCGGCGCCCCCTACCTGAGGGACTGGCTGGTCGGCGCGGCCGACTACCAGGGGCCGTACAAGGACAAGAAGGGCCTGTCGGCGATCGAGACGCCGGATGCCCAGACCATCGTCTTCCATCTGAACAAGCCCGAGGGCGAGTTCCCGTACCTGGCCACGCAGACGCAGTTCGCGCCCGTCCCGAAGGCCAAGGACACGGGGACGAAGTACGCGGAGCACCCGGTCTCGTCCGGCCCGTACAAGGTCGTGAAGAACGAGAACAACGGCGAGCACATCGTCCTGGAGCGCAACACGTACTGGTCGACGGCGACGGACGCCGAGCGCAAGGCCTACCCGGACAAGGTCGACGTGAAGTCGGGGCTGGACTCGTCCGTGATCAACCAGCGGCTGTCCGCGTCCCAGGGGGCGGACGCGACCGCCGTCACGGTGGACACCAACCTCGGTCCGGCCGAGCTCGCCAAGGTGACCGGCGACAAGGAACTTGCCTCTCGCGTCGGCACCGGCCACTTCGGCTACACGAACTACATAGCGTTCAACCCGACCGTCAAGCCGTTCAACAACGTCAAGGTACGGCAGGCGATCTCGTACGCCATCGACCGCTCGTCCGTGATCAATGCTGCGGGTGGATCCGCGCTCGCCGAGCCCGCCACCACCTACCTGCCGAACCAGAAGTCCTTCGGCTACACGCCCTACGACCTCTTCCCGGCGGGCAAGACGGGCAACGCGGCGAAGGCCAAGGAACTGCTGAAGGAGGCCGGTTACCCGAACGGGCTCACGGTCACGCTGACGCACTCCAACGCCAAGAACTTCGAGACCAGCCCGGAGATCGCGACCGCGATCCAGGACGCGCTCAAGCAGGCCGGGATCACGGTCAAGCTGCAGGGGCTGGAGGACAACGACTACCGCGACAAGATCCACACTGTGAGGACCGAGCCCGGGTTCTTCCTCGCCCACTGGGGTGCCGACTGGCCCTCCGGCGGCCCCTTCCTGGCCCCGATCTTCGACGGCCGGCAGATCGTCAAGGACGGCGCGAACTTCAACAATGGCCTGCTCAATGACAAGTCGGTCAATGCCGAGATTGACGCGATCAACAAGTTGACCGATCTTGACGCTGCCGCCAAGAGGTGGGGTGCACTGGACAAGAAGATCGGCGAGCAGGCCCTGACCGTGCCGCTGTTCCACCCCGTCTACAAGCGCCTGGTCGGCAAGGACATCCGGAACGTCGTGATCAGCGACTGGACCGGTGTGCTGGACATCTCGCAGGTCGCGGTGAAGTAGCGCCGTGAGTGAGGCACTTGTCGCCGCCGAGGCCGCCGGGGCGGGCGTGGAGCCCGTCCCCGGCGCCTCGGGGGCTCGTCAGTTCTGGCGGCGGCTGCGCACGCAGCGCGCCGCCCTCGTCGCGGCGGCCGTCGTCGCGCTGCTGGTCCTGGTCGCGCTCGCCGCGCCGCTGCTCACCGCCCTCGAGGGGCAGGACCCGACCACGTATCACCCGTCGCTCATCGACTCCGCGCGCGGGGGAGTGCCGATCGGGTCCTTCGGAGGGATGAGCGGAGACCACTGGCTGGGGGTCGAGCCCCAGACCGGGCGGGATCTGTTCGCTCGGCTGGTGTACGGGGCGCGGGTCTCGCTGGGGGTCGCACTCGCCGCCACGGTCATCCAGGTCTTCGTGGGTGTGGTGATGGGCATCGCCTCCGCGCTCGGCCGTGGATGGGTTGATCAACTGTTGAGCCGGATCACCGACATCTTTGTCGCCATGCCTCTGATGATCATGTCGTTGGCCCTGCTCGCGATCGTCCCGGCGAGCTTCCCGCGACCGGTTCTGGTCACCTTGGTCATCGGATTCATCGCCTGGGGCAACATCGCCAAGATCGTGCGCGCCCAGACGCTCACCCTGAAGGGGCTCGACTACGTCTCCGCCGCGCGGCTCAGCGGCTGGGGCACCTGGCGTATCGCTCGCAGGGAGTTGCTGCCGGGGCTCGCCGCGCCGGTCATCACGTACGCCGCGATCCTCATGCCGGTCAACATCAGCGTCGAGGCCGCCCTGTCCTTCCTCGGCGTCGGAGTGAAGCCGCCGACGCCGTCCTGGGGGCAGATGCTCACCGCCGCGGACGTCTGGTACCAGGCGGCCCCGCAGTACCTGCTGCTCCCGGCGGGCTCGCTGTTCGTCACCGTCCTCGCGCTGACCGTCCTCGGCGACGGCGTCCGCGTCGCCCTGGACCCGCGCGCGGCCTCGCGCCTGAGCGTCGGAACCGGCAGCAAGCGTGAGGCCAAGGCCGACAAGGAGGAAACCGCATGAGCGGCTTCGGAGGTTTCCTCCTGCGTCGCACCATCGGCGCCGTGGTGACCCTGCTGGCCATCTCGGTGATCGTCTACGTCGTCTTCTACGCCACCCCCGGCAACGTCGCCCAGATCACCTGCGGCCCGCGCTGCTCCCCGGAGCAGGTGCATCAGGTGGCACAGCAGCTGAAGCTCGGCGATCCGCTGTACCTGCGCTACTGGCACTTCCTGGAAGGGCTGGTGGTCGGCCAGGACTACTCCACGGGCACCTCCGTGGAGCACTGCTCGGCCCCCTGCCTCGGGCTCTCCTATCAGAGCGACCAGCAGGTCATGGCCATCATCCTCACGAAGCTCCCGGTGAGCCTCTCGCTCGTGCTCGGCGCGATGGTGCTGTGGTTGGTGCTCGGCGTCGGTACCGGCGTGCTCTCCGCCTGGCGGCGCGGCCGGTTCACCGAGCGCGTGCTGACCGCCCTCACCCTGGCGGGCTGGGCCACGCCGGTCTTCGTCATCGGGCTGGTCCTGATGATCGTCGTCTGCGGCGAACTGCAGCTGCTGCCCTTCCCGCAGTACGTGAACTTCACCGACGACCCCGAGCAGTGGGCGTGGAACCTGCTCCTGCCCTGGCTCTCGCTCGCCCTCATCGAGGCCGCGGCGTTCGCCCGGCTGACCAGGTCGTCGATGCTGGAGACCCTGGCCGAGGACCACATCCGCACGTTCCGGGCCTACGGCGTCGCCGAGCGGACGATCGTGGGACGGCACGCGCTGCGCGGAGCCCTGGCGCCCGTCATCGCGCTGAACGCCAACAACGTCGGCTCGGCGATCGGCGGTGCCGTGCTCACCGAGACCCTCTTCGGCCTTCCCGGCATCGGCCAGGAACTAGTCCACGCCGTCAATGTGGTCGACCTTCCGGTCGTCGTCGGCATGGTCCTGGTGATCGGCTTCTTCGTGGTCCTCGCCAACGCCGTCGCGGACGTGCTGTACGCGGTGGCCGACCGACGGGTGGTACTGACGTGAGTCTCGTCCAAGTCACGGATCTCTCCGTCGAGTTCGGCGACCTGCGGGCCGTCGACGGCCTCTCCTTCCGCCTGGAGCAGGGCGCCGCCCTGGCCCTGGTCGGCGAGTCCGGCTCCGGGAAGTCCACCGTCGCCTCGGCCCTGCTGGGGCTGCACCGCGGCACGGGCGCGCGGGTCGGCGGCTCGATCGAGGTCGCCGGCGCCGACGTACAGCAGGCGTCGGACGACGAACTGCGGCGGCTGCGCGGAGCGAAGGCCGCGATGGTCTTTCAGGACCCCCTGTCGTCCCTCGACCCGTACTACGCGATCGGCGACCAGATCGCCGAGGTGTACCGCGTGCACACGCGCGTGTCACGACGTGCGGCACGCGCGCGTGCCGTGGAGGTGCTCGACCGGGTTGGAATTCCGGACGCACTGCGCCGGTCCCGTTCCCGTCCGCACGAGTTCAGCGGCGGTATGCGCCAGCGCGCGCTCATCGCCATGGCGCTCGCCTGCGAGCCCGAGCTGCTGATCGCCGACGAGCCGACGACCGCACTCGACGTCACCGTCCAGGCCCAGATCCTCGACCTGCTGCACACCCTCCGCGAGGAGACGGGCATGGGGCTGCTGCTCGTCACCCATGACGTGGGCGTCGCCGCCGAGAGCGTCGACGAGATCCTCGTCATGCGGCACGGGCGCGTGATCGAACACGGGCCGGTCGCGGACGTACTGGACGCGCCGACGGAGCCGTACACGCAGGACCTCCTGGCAGCGGTCCCGCGCGTGGACGCGCGGCGGGCGGTACCCGGGGCCGTCCCGGAATCCGCGGCGGGGAACGGCGGGGCTGCCCTGCCGGACGCCTCGGCGGAGGACGCCCAGGGTGTCTCGTCGGGCGATGGCGGGGCTGTGTCCCCGGGGGGCGCGCCCGGGGACGGCGGAGCGGTCTCTTCGAGCGCCTCGCCCCGGACCGCTCCGGCCGGCTCGCCGGGCGCTCCCGTGGAGACTGCCGAGGCGGTCTCGTCGGGGGACGGTGGGCCTGTGCCTCCGGGTGCTGCGCCCCGGGCCGTCGGGGCCGCTTCTTCGGGTGTCTCGGCGCGGGGCGCCCGGGCCGGCTCCTCGGGTGGTGCCGGGAGTGTCGTCCTGGAGGCGGCCGGGCTGCGGCGCGAATTCGGGCGCGGCAAGCGGGCGTTCGCCGCCGTGGACGACGTGTCGCTGGTCCTCCGCCGCGGCGAGACCCTCGGCATCGTCGGCGAGAGCGGCAGCGGAAAGACCACGCTCGGGCGGATGCTGGTCGGGCTGCTGGAGCCGACGGCCGGAGAGGTCCGTTACGAGGGGCACGCGCGCGTGGGCGTGAATCCGGCCGTCCAGATGGTGTTCCAGGACCCCGTCTCCTCCCTCAATCCGCGTCGCAGTGTGGGCGAGTCCATCGCCGATCCGCTCCGCGCGCGTGGCGAGCGGGACGAGAAGGCCATCCGGGGGCGCGTGACGGAACTGCTGGAGCGCGTGGGACTCGAAGGAGCGCACTACGACCGCTACCCGCACGAGTTCAGCGGCGGCCAGCGCCAGCGGGTGGGCATCGCACGGGCGCTCGCGGCCGACCCGCGCGTCATCGTCTGCGACGAACCCGTCTCCGCGCTGGACGTGACCACCCAGGCCCAGGTGGTGGCCCTGCTCGGCGAGCTGCAGCGCGAACTCGGGCTCGCGCTCGTCTTCGTCGCCCACGACCTCGCCGTGGTACGACAGGTCAGTGACCGGGTCGCGGTGATGCGCCGCGGCCGGATCGTCGAGTCCGGGCCCGCCGACGAGGTGTACGACAAGCCCCAGGACGCGTACACCAAGCAGCTGCTCGCCGCCGTACCGGCACTCGACCCCCAGGTCGCGGCCCGGCGCAGGGCTGCCCGGCGGGAGCTCGCAGCGGCCTGACTTAACGTAACTGCTTGATCTCTTAGCGCGATCGAACGCGATCCGCACGGGAAAGTTACGACCGTTCACCCCTTTTGGTGGCGCGATGGACAACCGTCCGTCGCGCCACCGCCTTGTCCGCATACGTTCTTCCCGCTGCGAGCCGCCGGGTCAACGGCGGCTCCCCATACGGGAGATCGGGGGTGCGTTCGTGCGCATCGGACTGCTTACGGAGGGTGGCTATCCGTATGTGAGCGGTGACGCCAGGCTCTGGTGCGACCGGCTCGTGCGCGGGCTGGGGCAGCACGAGTTCGACGTCTACGCACTCAGCCGCAGCGAGCGACAGGAGAACGAGGGCTGGGTCGCGCTCCCGCCGCAGGTCGGCCGGGTACGTACGGCGCCGCTGTGGACGGCCGAGGACGACGGGACGACCTACGGGCGCCGGGCGCGGCGGCGGTTCGCCGAGTGCTACGGGGAGTTGGCGGCCGCGCTGTGTGAGGGAAACGCAGGAGATCTTTCCGGCGCTTCCGGGGACACTCCCGCCGCTGAGGCGGACCGTTTCGGCAGCGCGCTGTACGGGCTCGCCGAACTCGCCAGGGACGAGCGGGGCCTGGTGGGAGCGCTCCGCTCCGAGGCCGCCGTACGAGCCCTGGAGCGCGCCTGTCGTGCGCCGGGCGCCCTGGGGGCGGCGCGTGAGGCGCGCGTACCGGATCTGCTCACCGTCGCCGCGCACCTGGAACGCGCCCTGCGCCCCCTCTCGCTCGACTGGTACGAGGACGACGGACTCGGCTCGGCCGACCTGTGCCACGCGACGTCCGGCGGGCCCGCGGCCCTGGCCGGGCTGCTCGCCCGCCACTTCCACGGCGTACCCCTGCTGCTGACCGAATACGGCGTGCGGCTGCGCACTCACTACCTGGCCGCCACGGACGCCCCGCCCGCCGTACGGTCCCTGCTCGCCGCCTTCCACGGCAGACTCGCCACCGAGATCTACCACCAGGCCGCGATCGTCACGCCCGGCAACGCGCACGCCCGCCGCTGGCAGGAACGGTGCGGCGCCGACCGCGCGAAGCTCCGCACGGTCTACCCGGGCATGGACGCCTCCCGCTTCGCCGAGGTGGGCGAGTCCCCGGAGTCCGCCGACCCCGACACGCTCGTCTGGGTCGGCCGCATCGAACCCGCCAAGGACCTGGTGTCCCTGCTGCACGCCTTCGCGGAGATCCGCAAGGAGGCACCGAAGACTCTGCTGCGGATCGTCGGCGCTCCGGACGGCCCCGACGGCGAGGCCTATCTCGGCCACTGCCGGGCCCTGGCGGCGCAACTCTTCCCCGACGAGGCGGCAGGGCTGCACGCCGTCGGCGACAACCCGGTGTCCTTCGAGGAGATCGGCGGCCCGGAGCTGCCGAGCCTCGCCGACGCGTACGCCGCCGGCCCCGTGACCGTGCTGTCCAGCGTCGTCGAGGGCTTCCCGATCAGCCTGGTCGAGGCGATGTTCTGCGGCCGCGCGACCGTCTCCACGGACGTGGGCGCGATCGTGGAGGTCATCGGGGGCACGGGGCTCGTCGTACCGCCGCGCAACCCGCGGGCACTCGCCGAGGCGTGCCTGGCGCTGCTGCGTGACCCCGAGCGCCGGGAGCGCCTGGGGGCCGCCGCACGCGCGCGTGCGCTCGAACTGTTCACCGTCGAGCAGAACACCACGGCATTTCACGGCATTTACCTGGAGATCGTCTCGCGCACCCCGGTGCGCCGCGTCGTCCTCGACGACACGGGAGAGCCGCTGCCGTTCGCCGTCCCCGCCGAGGCGCATGTCCCCGGCCGCTGGACCCACCCGGACGCGCGCGTGGTGGCTCGCGGCGGCCCCGGCTGGGCGACGGGCACCCCGGTCCGCGCAACACCACCCCGGACCACACCCCCGATGCCGGCCACCGAGGGGGCGCGATGAGCGACTTGGGAGCACTGGACCGCCCTGGCACCCCGGACAGCCCCGGACCCTGGGACGAACGGTCGCAGGAATGGCTCGCGGGGGACACCGCCGACTCGGACGGCACCGGAGGAGAGGCGGCACCTGGTGCGCGCAGCGGCGATGATGCCCTGGCACGCACGCGTGGCGACATCGAAGCCTTTGCGCGCGTGCGTGGCGACGCCGAAGCTCCGGCCCGCGCCCGTGCCACCGCCGAAAGCTCGGCACACGCGCGTGCCACCGCCGAGGGCCCGGTACGCACGCGTGGCGGCGATGAAGCCCCGGCACGCATGCGCAGCGGCGATGAAGCCCCGGCACGCATGCGCGGCGGCGATGAAGTCCTGGTACGCGCGCGTGTAGACGCCGAAGCCCCGGCGCCCGCGCATGCCGACACCGACCATCCGGCCACCCCCCGCCCACCCGCCGCTTCCCGGCGGGCCGCCGCCGACCCGGTGAAGGCGCTGATGCACCGTCACCGTGAGCTGTGCGAGCGAGCGGTGGACCCCTTGGAGATCGCCGCGGGGCTGGAGGCCCACGGCGTCACCGACCGGACCGCCGCTCGCTTCCGCCACCGGGACGTCTTCTCACTGGCGGAGGAGATGTACGCGCGCGTGCCCCGCGGCGAGGGCGACCCCGCCCGCCCGGCAGTCCTCGACGTGCCCAGGGCGCGCGTCGACTGGGCCCTGCTCACCCTCCTGCCCGGAGCACTGTGTGCGGCGACCGTCGCCGCCCTGCACCTCACCCACGGACAGGCCCGCGCGATCGCGGCCGCCGTCGGTGTCCTCGGCGTCGCTCTCGCCCTGCGCGCGGCGCTCACCCGCGGCCCCCTCGGCGCGACGGGCCGCAGAGCCCCGGGAACCCTCCCGTACGCCCCCGGAAGCCGCGTGTGCACGTACTGGCTCCTCGGGTACGCCCTCCTCGGTGACGGACTCCTGCGCGCAGCCCTCGCCGGAGGCCCCGAGAGCCCCTGGCCCCTTGCCACGGCCCCCGTCCTGGCCCTCATGCTGGCCTGCGCCCCCGCGGCCTGGAGCGCCCACCTCTTCGCCGTACGCGCCCGCCGCAGACTGACCGCGAGCCGTGCGCTGGAGGAGTACGCCGCCTCCGTGCGACCGCTCCTCCTCGCTTCGTTCGCCCTGTACCTGTGCGCGCTGACGGCCCTGCTCGCCCTGTGCGGCGCGGCCCTGGGCGAGTCCGCGGCCTACGCCCAGACCGTCACCCTGGGCGCTCTGCTGCTGCTCGCCCGCCTCCTCACCACGCACGGTTTCACTCGCGCCCCCGCGCTCGTCCTCTCCGCCGCGACCATGGCCGAGGTCACCGCCACGGCCACCGTCTTCGCGGGCCGCCTCCCCGGGTGCGGCTTCCTAGCCACCCCGGTGGAGACCCTCGTCGATGCCTGGGGCCGCGGCAGCGTCCCGGCCCTCGCCTGTGGGGCAGCCGCGCTGACCCTGCTGATCCACGCGACCCGCACGCTCACCCGGGCCTCGGCCCATGCACCCGCGGACCGGCCGTGCTGACGCGCCGGCCGTCCCCGGCGCACCCCCACGGGTCGTACGCACGCCGACGCGTGTCGGCCCACGCTCTGCCGCAGGCGCCCGGCCCCGCCGCCCGAGGCAAGCGCACCACCCCCTCCGAAGGAGAACCCCAGATGATCACCTCCCGACCCGACGCCTCGGCCCCGGGAGCCGCCCGATGAGAGTCCTGCTGATCGGAGCCAACGGCTACCTCGGCCGCTTCGTCGCCGACCGTCTGCTCGCCGACCCCGCCGTCCAGCTCACCGCGCTCGGGCGCGGCGACGACGCCGACGTCCGCTTCGACCTCGCGTCCGGCAGCCCCGGAGCCCTCACCCGCTTCCTCGACGCGGTCCACCCCGGAGTGGTCATCAACTGCGCGGGTGCCACCCGGGGCGGCGCCCGCGACCTCACCCGCCACAACACGGTCGCCGTCGCCACCGTCTGCGAGGCCCTGCGCCGCAGCGGCTGCGGCGCCCGCCTGGTGCAGATCGGCTGCGGCGCCGAGTACGGCCCCAGCCAACCGGGTTCCTCCACGGCGGAGGACGCCGTCCCGCGCCCGGGCGGTCCGTACGGCGTGAGCAAGCTCGCCGCCACCGAACTGGTCCTGGGCTCCGGTCTGGACGCGGTCGTCCTGCGGGTCTTCTCACCGGCCGGCCCCGGCACCCCCGCCGGCTCGCCGCTGGGCCGGCTCGCCGAGGCCATGCGCCGCGCCATGCAGTCCGGCGACGGTGAACTCAAGCTCGCAGGTCTCGGTGTCCAGCGCGACTTCATCGACGTACGCGACGTGGCGCGTGCCGTGCATGCCGCCTCGCTCTCCGCCGCGCAGGGCGTCATCAACATCGGCTCGGGCCGCGCCGTCCGGCTGCGCGACGCCGCCGCCATGCTCGCCCGCGTGGCCGGATACGGCGGCGCGCTCCACGAACTCGACGGCCCGCCCGGCCCGCTGCGGGCAACCATCGGTCACCCCCGCAGCGAATCCGACCACGGGGCCCCCGTCGCGTACCCGTACCCCGACGGCTGCGGCAGCTGGCAGCAGGCCGATGTGCGCACCGCACGCGACCGGCTCGGCTGGCGGCCCCGCATCAACCTCGAAGAGTCCCTCGCCGACATCTGGATGGAGGCGGCATGCCGTATCTGACCAGCACCAGAGCGGGCACCGCGAGCACCGACGTCCGCACCGGCTTCGGCATCCCCGGCTACGCACACCCCCTCGTCGCACCCACCGAGTGGGGCGAACTCACCCGCCCGGGAACGCCCCTGCACTGGGTCGTCCTCAACGTGGCCGACGGCCCCGGTTCCCGGCCCGACCCGTACTGCCTGGAGGCCGCCGGCCGCCTGCGCAACGCGGGCGTGCGGGTCCTCGGCCACCTCGACACCGCCTGCGGTGGTGCCCGCACCTTCGGCGAAGTGATCTCCGACGCGCACCGCTACATCGACTGGTACCAGGTCGACGGCTTCCTGCTGGACCGCTGCCCGACCGAACGCGACTCGCTCCCCGAGCTCCGCCGCACCGTCACCACGCTCCGCGCCATCCGTGACGGTGCCCACATCGTCCTCGGCCACGGCACCCACCCGCACCCCGGCTACGTCGAGATCGCCGACCAACTGGTCACCTTCTCCGGATCCTGGAGCGACTACCGCTGGTCTCAGGTGGCCGAGTGGACCGCGGACCACCCGCCCGAGCGCTTCTGCCACTTCGTCCATGGGGTGCCACGCCCCCACCTGGAGGAAGCACTGCGCATCGCCCGCTGGCAGGGCGCCTCGACCATCTACTTCACCGACCACACCGACCGTGGCGGCCGCGCCGACCCATGGGAGACCATGCCCGGCTACTGGGACGAAATCGTCTCGCGGATCGGAACGGGTGTCTCGGAATGAAGAAGGCCATGGCAGTGTTACGAGGAGAACAACTGTAGTGATTGACCGACCAACGGAGTCCCCGTGTCGCTGCCACCCCTGGTCGAGCCAGCCTCTGAGCTCACCGTAGACGAGGTCCGCAGGTACTCCCGCCACCTGATCATCCCCGACGTCGGGATGGACGGGCAGAAGCGGCTGAAGAACGCCAAGGTGCTCTGTGTTGGCGCCGGCGGCCTGGGCTCGCCGGCGCTGATGTACCTGGCCGCGGCGGGCGTCGGCACGCTCGGCATCGTGGAGTTCGACGAGGTCGACGAGTCGAACCTGCAGCGCCAGATCATCCACAGCCAGGCCGACATCGGCCGCTCCAAGGCCGAGTCCGCGCGTGACTCCGTCCTCGGCATCAACCCGTACGTGAACGTGGTCCTTCACGAGGAGCGGCTCGAGGCCGAGAACGTGATGGACATCTTCAGCCAGTACGACCTGATCGTCGACGGCACGGACAACTTCGCGACCCGCTACCTGGTCAACGACGCGTGCGTGCTGCTCAACAAGCCGTATGTGTGGGGTTCGATCTACCGCTTCGACGGCCAGGCCTCCGTCTTCTGGTCCGAGCACGGCCCCTGTTACCGCTGCCTCTACCCGGAGCCCCCGCCGCCGGGCATGGTCCCCTCCTGCGCCGAGGGCGGCGTGCTGGGCGTGCTGTGCGCGTCCATCGGCTCCATCCAGGTCAACGAGGCCATCAAGCTCCTCGCCGGCATCGGTGAGCCGCTGGTCGGCCGCCTGATGATCTACGACGCCCTGGAGATGCAGTACCGCCAGGTCAAGGTCCGCAAGGACCCGAACTGCGCGGTCTGCGGCGAGAATCCCACCGTCACCGAGCTCATCGACTACGAGGCCTTCTGCGGCGTCGTCTCCGAGGAGGCCCAGGAGGCGGCCGCCGGTTCGACGATCACTCCGAAGCAGCTCAAGGAGTGGATCGACGACGGCGAGAACATCGAGATCATCGACGTCCGTGAGATCAACGAGTACGAGATCGTCTCGATCCCCGGCGCCAAGCTGATCCCGAAGAACGAGTTCCTCATGGGCGCCGCCCTGGAGACCCTCCCGCAGGACAAGAAGATCGTCCTGCACTGCAAGACGGGTGTCCGCAGTGCGGAAGTCCTCGCGGTCCTGAAGTCCGCGGGCTTCGCCGACGCCGTACACGTCGGCGGCGGCGTGATCGGCTGGGTCAACCAGATCGAGCCGCACAAGCCGGTCTACTGATCACCGTCCTCGCCGACCAGCGAGGCTGAAGAAGCCCACGACTCTGACCAGTTCAGATGCCGTGGGCTTCTGTCGTTGTCGGTCGGCGTCGGGCGGCCTCGGACTCAGCACGGACACCGACAGGGCCCGCCCTGTGGGCCGCGGTTCACCAGTCCCGTTGGAAGATCGGGTACACCGATGATCGCTGAGCCGGGCCGTTGGTGGTCCGGGGTTCTGTGAGACTTGGCCTGCAAGTCCCCGCTGTTCCCCGCTGGTGCTCGCTGGTTGGGGCACGTGGGGGACACGCCCATGGTGAGCCGTGACTGGTGATTGTCATCGTCGTTGGAGCGAGCATGCGAAAGATCATCATGACCGCCACGCTTGCCGTGGCCGCTGTCGCCATGGCAATTCCTGCGCATGCGGACGACAAGTCGACCCCCCACTGGACCTTCGCGCCGGGATCCGTCTGCGGGCTGGAAGGGGCAGAGGTGTCGGCGCTGCCGATTCTGACCGACTTCGTTCCCGTCCACTCCAACAACTGCCCGAACGGCGACGTGCTCAATTACCCGACGATCTAGGTCGAAGGGTCCCCTCAACCCGCCACGACGAAATCGCCGAACTGGCCCTGTTCCGGGGCTGCGGGCGTCGGCGGAACCGGCACCAGGTCCCCGGTCGGTGCCGGAGAGAAAGGGGTCCGGCACCAAGGGTGTCGGGCCCCTCTCCGCTGCCCGGGCTGCGCGTCCCCGCTGTCCGGGCTACGAGGCGCAGACCTTTCCGTCGCTCGGCACCGTCCCGTTCAGCAGATACGCGTCCACCGTCGAGTCGACACAGTCGCTCCCGTTCCCGTACGCACCATGTCCCTCGCCCTTCCAGGTGAGCTCCACACCGACACCCTTGCCCAGTTCGTCGGCCATCTTCCGGGCACCCTCGTAGGGCGTCGCCGGGTCGCCGGTGTTGCCGACCACGAGGATCGGGGGTGCCCCGGGCGCGCTGGCCGGAGGGGTGTCCCACTGGCCTGTCACCGGCCAGTCGTGGCACCAGCCGGCGGTGTCCCAGCCCATGAAGTCGCCGAAAACGGGCGATATCTTCTCGAACTGTGCCAGCCGCTTCTTCGTCTCGGCGGGTGTCGGGCGCAGCTTGCTGTCCAAGCACGATATGACGCGCTGCGAGTGGGTCGTCGTCTCGTAGCGCCCCGAAGCGTCGCGGCCGTTGTAGCCGTCGGCCAGCGACAGCAGTTCCGAACCGTCTCCGTTCTCGGCGGTGTTCAGCGCGCTGGTGAGACTGGGCCAGCTCTGCCGGGAGTAGAGGGGGTAGGTCAGTCCGGTCAGTGCGAGCGTCTGGGTGAGCTTGCGGCCGCTCGAGGTCGGCAGCGGGTGGGCGTCGATCCGCTGCAGCAGGGCCGAGATCTTCCGGGATCCCTCCGCCGGATCCTGTCCCGTCGACTTGAGGTAGTCGTCCAGCGCCCGCTGGAAACCCCTGGCCTGGTTCTCGGCGTGACCCACCATGTCGGCGCTCGGGTCGACCACGGCGTCCAGGACGAGCCGCGCCACCTTCTTCGGGAACAAGTGGGCGTAGACACCGCCGAGTTCGGTGCCGTACGAGATGCCGAAGTAGTGCATGTCCGAGTCGCCCAGCACCTGGCGCATCAGGTCCATGTCGCGGGCGGTGTCGGTCGTCGACGCGTGGGACATCAGCTTCCCGGCGGCCTTCGCGCAGCCCTTGCCGAAGTCGGCGGCGTCCTGGAGATACGCCTTCTCCTCGGCAGGGGTGTCCGGTGTGGTGTCCACGGACTCCGCGGCCTGGATCTCCTTGTCGCTGCGGCAGCGGATTCCGCCGCTCGATCCGACGCCGCGTGGGTCCCAGCTCACCAGGTCGTACCGTTCACGGAGTTTGGCGAAGGTGGGGCCGAAGGACGGCAGGTAGGAGACGCCCGGGGCGCCGGGACCGCCGAAGTTGAACAGCAGCGAGCCGATGCGCCTGCCCCCGCGGGCCTCGGCGCGGATCAGCGCGAGGCCCATCGTCCCGGCCTCCGGCTTCGACCAGTCCAGGGGCACTTTGAGCGTCGCGCACCGCCAGTCGTTGCCCGGCGCCGGGGCGTCGTCGGTGGCCTTGCAGTGGCCCCAGGCGAGCTTCTGCGCGGTCAGCGAGGAGGGCAGCGCGGCTGTCGTGCCGGAGGAGCCGGACGACTGCGAGGCGGCCGCGCTCGTCCTCCCGCTGCCCTTGTCGTCGTCGGACGACGAACCACCGCTGCACCCCCCCACCAGGAGCGCTGCGGCGGCCCCCAGCGCCGTCCACCGTGCGAATCGCGCCATGCGTGTCCCCCCCTCACGGGCCGTCCGCATCGAGCAGCAGACGGCTGTCAGGCCATCGTAGGCGGATCAAGCCAGACCTGCCTGAGCCTGTGGATAACCTGCTGACCTGCTGCTTTACCTCGAATCGGCGTCGGTCTCAGGTGCAGACGGTTCCGGCCGCCGGGACTTTCCCGTCCAGCAGATAGCCGTTCACGACGGCCTGCACGCACTTGTTCTTGCTGTCGTACGAGCCGTGCCCCTGCCCCTTGTACGTCAGCTCCACGCCGACGCCCTTGCCCAGCGCGTCCACCATCTTCTGCGCACCCTCGTACGGGGTGGCGGGGTCGCCGGTGTTGCCCACGACCAGGATCGGCGCGGCCCCCGGCGCGCTCACGTCCGGATGGTCGGCGGCACCCGCCACGGGCCAGTCGGTGCAACTGACCATGCCCCAGGCCAGGAAGTCGCCGAACAGGGGCGAGGCGGACCGGAACTCGGGCAGTTTCTGCTGCACGTAGCCGGGGCTGTAGCGGGGCTTCTCGTCGGCGCAGTTGATGGCGATGTTGGCGGCGGTGATGTTGCTGTACTCGCCGTTCTCGCTGCGCCCGTTGAGCGAGTCGGACAGCGCCATGAGGACCTTGCCGTCGCCGCTGTACGCCTGTTCCAGGCCCTGGGTGAGGTACTGCCAGTAGTCCTTGGAGTACAGGGCCTGCGCGATGCCGTTGGTCGCGGCGCTCTGGGTCAGCCGGCGGGGGAGGATGCCGGAGATCGGCTTCGCGTCGAGGTCCTTCAGCAGCTTGGCGATACGGTCCTTCACGTCCTGCGCGGTGTCGCCGATCGGGCACGCACTGGCCTTCGACGTGCAGTCCGCGGCGAAGTTGTCGAGCGCGAGCTGGAAGCCCTCGGCCTGTCCGAGCGAGCTCTGCTCGGCGTTCTGCGTCGGGTCGACGACCGCGTCGAGGACGGCGCGGCCCACCTTCTTCGGGAACAAGTGGGCGTAGACGCCGCCGAGTTCGGTGCCGTACGAGATGCCGAAGTAGTACAGCTTGTCGTCGCCGAGGACCTGCCGCATGAGGTCCATGTCGCGGGCCGCGTCGGTGGTGCGCACATGTGGCAGCACCTTCTTGGAGTTCTTCTCGCAGGCCGCGTTGAACTTCTTGGTGTTGTCCAGGTACGCGGTGCGCTCGCCGGCGTCGTCGGGGGTGGCGTCCTGCTGGAAGTACGCGTCGAGCTGCTGGTCGTTCTCGCATTTCACGGGGGCGCTGCTGCCGACGCCGCGCGGGTCGAAGCTGACCAGGTCGTAGCGGGTGCGCAGTTTCGCGTAGTCCTGGCCGAAGGCAGGCAGGGTGGTGACGCCCGAGCCGCCGGGACCGCCGAAATTGAAGACGAGCGAGCCGATGCGCTTGCTGCTGTCGCCGCTCGTCTTCGCCCGGATCAGCGCGATGCCGATCGTGTCGCCCTTGGGCTTCGCCCAGTCGAGGGGCGCCTTCATGGTGGCGCACTGCCACTGGCCGCCGTTCGGCAGAGGGGACGGGGCGTCGCCGCCGCCTTCCGCCGCGGATGGAGCGGGGCAGTCCTTCCAGTTCAGCTTCTGGGCCGACAGGTCCCCGTCCTTGGCTTCCTCGGAGCTGTCGCTGCAGCCCGCCAGCACGGAGGCCAGCAGCACGAGGGTGACGGTCAGGGTGGTCGCGCGCGGGCGGGAAGGGTTCGGCATGGTCCCATCCTGTCGTCACGCGCGCGTGGGCGCTCGGGACACGGGCCGTAAGGGGTAGGCCGGCTACGGTCTTCGAACTACAGCGCACCCTTGCGCGACAGTTGGTTGAAGGCCAGCCAGCCCGGCAGTACCGGCAGCCACAGCGTCAGCAGCCGGAACAGCAGCACGGCGGGGGCCGCGACCTCCTTGGGGAGGCCCACGGCGATCAGGCCGACCGTCAGGGTCGCCTCCACGGCGCCCACGCCGCCCGGGGTCGGGGCCGCGGAGCCGAGTGCGTTGCCGGCGAGGAAGACGACGGCGACGCTGGCGATGCTCAGCGAGGTGCCCTCCTGGCCGAAGGCGCGGATCGAGGCGTCCAGGCACATCACGAAGCACGCGGTCAGCAGCAGCATGCCGCCGATGCCGGTGACGAGCTTCTGCGGCCGCTGCAGCACGTCCAGCATGCGCGGCACGACACCGGCGAAAAGCGACCGCACGCGCGTGGCGACGAATTTCCGCAGGAACGGCACCGAGGTGACGACGAGGACGAGCACGGCCACCGTCAGCAGACCCGCGATGACGGTCCGGGACGGCGACAGGGACGGCGTCTTCTCGGTGCCGGTCAAATAGCCGAAGGACAGCAGCATCAGGATGTGGCAGCCGAGCCCGAACAGTTGCGAGGCGCCGACGCTCGCCACCGCGAGCCCCGGGCGCACCCCCGCGCGCTGCAGGAAGCGTGTGTTGAGGGCGACACCGCCCACCGCGGCCGGTGCGACGATCTTGACGAACGACCCGGCGACCTGCGCCGCCACGGCCCGCAGGAACGGCACCCGCTCCGGCACGAAGCCCAGGAGGGCCATGGCCGCCGCGACATAGCTCAGCGCCGAGAACAGCACCGCCGCGGCGACCCAGCCCCACTGCGCGTTGGCGACCAGAGGACCGAACTCGATGTGGGTGAGCTGCGTCAGCAGGAAGTACGCGCCGATGGCACCGGCGATGAAACTGATCAGAGTCCGTGGCCGCACCCGCTCGAGCCGGGCCGGTTCGACCGGCGCCTGCGGCCTGATCAACAACACCTGGTGACGGATCTGGGTGAGCAGATCCTCCTCGCGCGCTTCGTCGATAGCTTCGTCGATGGCCCGCTTCTCGGCCCGCAGCTCAGCGCGCACAGCCTTCTTGTCGGGTTTTTCGAGTACGGGCCCGGTCTGCTCCGAGGCCTCCTCCAGGCGGGCCTGCTTGGCCTGCCGGGACGCCTCCAGGACGGCTTCGCGCTCGCGCTGGGCCCGTTCCCTGGCCAGCTTGCGCAGGGTCGCACGGGAGGTGCGGCTGAGCGCGATGGGCTGCAGCATCGGCAGGCAGTCGGCCACGGCGTCCGGGCCGAGCACACCCACCGCCGACGCCACCGCGCGCTCGGCGCCCACCCGCAGTCCGAGCGTCACCAGGAGCTGCGAGATGTCCATGCGCAGCAGCAGATCGCCGGCCGCGATCTCGCCGACGCGCAGGTCGGTGAGGATGACCGTGCCGGAACGATCCACCAGGATGGCGTCGCCCACCAGTCTGCGGTGCGCGATGCGCCGGGACTGCAGAGCGCGTACCTGGTGCCAGGTGTCGTGCAGAAGCTCGTCGGTGATCTCGTCGTCCGCGAGGGTGTCGAGGGTGCGTCCGCCGGTGTGCTCGTAGACGAGCATCACGGCGTCGGGACCGAGCTCGGAGGTCGCGATCAGCTTGGGTGCGTTCGCGCCGGCCGCGATCGCCGCGTAGGCGAGCAGGGCCTCCTGCTCCAGTGCCTGGCGCAGCGACTGGAGGCTGCTGCGGGTGGCGAAGCCGCGCAGCGTCAGGTTGCGCCACACGCGGTAGAAGAACCCCTGGGCCTGCTGCTCCCGGTCGACGACCGTCACGTCCAGGGGCGGGCCGTCCTCGAGTGTGACGAAGTAGCGCCGTCCGCGGTCGCCGGTCTCCGGTGTCTCCGGCAGTTCCTCGCGTGACGCGGTCACCGGGCGGAAGCCGACGTGCCGCAGACCCGCCATCAGCGTCCGTCCGGTGGGGCGGACATTGGGCGAGCCGACCGCGTACAGCGTCCCGTAGGCCACGGTCCAGCCGATCAGCACCGTCAGGATGATCGAGAACGGTGTCGTGTAGCCGGTGACGAGCATCGAGAACGCGTCGAGGAGCAGCACCATCCACAGCACCGCACGCCAGCGAGGCCGCCGCGACATGCCGACGGCCGTCATGTACGCGATGACCGGCGCGAGATAGCCGTGCACGGGGTCGGTCAGGGCGTGGATGTCGCCGGGGGAGGGCTGGGTCAGCGCCTCCTGGATGGAGTCGGGGGCGGCCTTGGCGACCCACAGATCTGTGGCGAGAGTCACCCCGTGCGCGAGGACCGCCGCGAGGACGCCGTCGGCGATGCGCAGCCCGTCGCGCTTGATCAGCCGTTCGATCGCGAACGCGACCGGCACCAGCAGGATCGCGATGCTGGAGGCCAGGCCGGCGATCTTGATGAGCAGATCGGGCGCCTGACCGGTGCCCTTGTTGATGTCCTGTTCGAGCCCCGAGGTGGTGCCGTGGGCGAACGCGGCGATCGCCAGCAGCAGGATGATCCCCAGCACGCCCACCAGGAGGCGCATCAGGTCCGACGGACGGTGCACGCGCGCGGGGAGCAGCGGTTCGTCGCCCTCGACCTCGTCGATGTGCGCCTCGTCCAGGAAGTCCTCCTCGCCCCGGCCGGCGTCCTTCGAAGCGGTGTCCTTGCCGTCGGTGTCCGAGCCGGAGCCGGAGCCGGAGCGCGACGAAGCGTCAGAGGTGCTCTCCGCGTCCTCTGGCTGCGCACCCTGCTTCTTCATCGTCTCTTCTTGATCTCGTATCACCGGTCACCGCCCGCATGATGGTGGCATGCTCCACCGACACACGGGGGCATCAGGGTGCAGGAGCGGGGGCGCACAGTCTGCCGGAAGCGCCGCCCGGGGGCGAGGGACACACATCATTGCGAGCGCGTCACGCTGTCGGTGGCATGCGGCAGGATGGGCCGGATGAGCGAGGAGAGCCTTCCGCGGGACGCCGGCCCGGAGCATGCGGACGCGCTGCCGGAGTACGCCGAGCGCGTCCTCGAGGTCGCCGAACTGATCCCGCCCGGGCGTGTCATGACGTACGGGGACGTCGCCGAGTGGCTGGAGCAGGGTGGACCCCGTCAGGTCGGCCGGGTGATGGCCCTCTACGGGGGAGCCGTCCCGTGGTGGCGCGTCGTGCGCGCGGACGGCGCCCTGCTCCCGGGGCACGAACTGCGTGCTCTCGATCACTACCGCGCCGAGGGCACCCCCCTGAAGGAGGCGAGCAGGGCCACCGAGGGCCACCTGCCGCGCCTCGACATGAGGCGGGCGCGATGGGACGGCGGCGAACGCGCAGACGGTCACACCTGAAAGCTTCCGCCATGGGACGGGCCAGTGTGTGACCCGTGATCCGTACGGGGGACCCGGGGCACGTTTGTGGCATGGCGTACGTTCGTGGGGCGAGGGGCCTGCGGGGTGCGAGTGCCGCGAGGGAAGAAGAGGAAGCCCTGCTTCCGCAACCTGCGTCGGCGTAGCGTCGGCTGCACGCGCCCCCCTCACCTCCCGATCACCGCCCTGCACGCGCGGTGGTCCGACGACCAGTACAACCACCAGGACCGGCGAACCACGTGAGCTCCTCTTCCTCCATCAGGCGCCTGTCGCACCCCCAGGTGCGACAGGGGGGTCGTGGCGCCTACCGACTGGTGCGTACCCCGCCGACCCGACACGATCCCCCTCTTCTGGACGCGCAACAGCGCTCCGTGGTTGACCACAAGGGCGGCCCACTGCTCGTCCTCGCAGGTCCGGGCACCGGCAAGACCACCACGCTCGTCGAGTCCGTGGCGGCGCGGATCGCCCGTGGCGGGGACCCCGAGCGCATCCTTGTGCTGACGTTCAGCCGCAAGGCGGCCGTCGAACTGCGCGACCGCATGGCACTGCGCATGGGGGCGGCCCGTGCGCCCCAGGCGACCACCTTCCACTCGTTCTGCTACGCCCTGGTCCGCGCCCACCAGGACAACGACCTGTTCGTGGAGCCGCTGCGCCTGCTGTCCGGCCCCGAGCAGGACGTGGCCGTCCGTGACCTGCTCGCGGGCCAGGCCGACCTGGAGCGGCTCGGCCTCGCCCATGTGCGCTGGCCCGACGAACTGCGGGCCTGCCTGACCACCCGGGGCTTCGCCGACGAGGTCCGCGCGGTCCTCGCCCGAAGCCGCGAACTGGGCCTGTCGCCCGGCGCCCTGGACGCCTTCGCCCGCCGCATCGGACGCCCCGACTGGCGTGCCGCGGCCACCTTCCTCGCCGAGTACCTCGACGTGCTCGACCTGCAGGGCGTACTCGACTACGCGGAACTGGTCCACCGCGCGGTCCTCCTCGCCCGCCGCCCCGGGGCCGCCGAGCGGCTCGCCGCGCGCTACGACGCCGTCTTCGTGGACGAGTACCAGGACACGGACGCCGCCCAGGTACGGCTGCTGCACGCCCTCGCGGGCGGCGGCCGCACCCTCGTCGCCTTCGGCGACCCCGACCAGTCGATCTACGCGTTCCGCGGTGCGGACGTGGGCGGCATCCTCGAGTTCCCGGACGCCTTCCCGCGCGCGGACGGCCGCCCCGCGCCCGTCGAGGTCCTGCGCACCTCGCGCCGCTCCGGTTCCGCCCTGCTCGCCGCGACCCGGCTGCTCACCCAGCGCATGCCGCTCACCCGGCTTCCGGCGGAGAAGGCACGCGCGCATCGCGACCTCGCCCCGGTTCGGGACGGCGGCCGCGTCGAGGTGTACACCTACCCGACGCCCGGTACGGAGCTGGACAACATCGCCGACATCCTGCGCCGGGCCCACCTGGAGGACGGCGTCCCCTGGCGTGAGATGGCCGTACTGGTGCGGGCCGGATCGCGTACGATCCCGACGATCCGCCGCGCGCTCACCGCGGCGGGCGTGCCCCTGGACATCGAGGGTGACGATCTGCCGCTACGGCACGAACCGGCCGTGACACCGCTGCTGACGGCACTGCGGGCAGTGGCCGACGCGGAGGCGGCACGGACCGATGTCCCGGACGAGGCAGGTGCCGAGACCTCCTCCGAGGGTGCCGTGCCCGAGGAGGACGGTCGCGAAGAGGCCGTCTCCCAAGGGCTCCGCTCCGAAGAGCCCGGGACCGCCGCGTGCTGGCTCGACACCGAAACCGCCCTGACCCTGCTGGCCTCCCCTCTCGCCGGCATGGACGCCGCCGACCTGCGCCGCCTCGGGCGTGCCCTGCGCGACGAGGAGCGGGCCGCGGGCAACCCCCTGCCGCCGCCCTCGGACGAACTGCTCGCGCGGGCGCTGGCCGAGCCGGAACGCCTGGTCGCGCACGACCCCGCGTACGCGCGTGGCGCCCAGCGGCTCGGCGCACTGCTGCGCGCCGCCCGTGAGCGCCTCGCGAGCGGCGGCACGGCCGAAGAGGCCCTGTGGGATCTGTGGGACGGCACACCGTGGCCGGCCCGGCTGGAGCGGTCCGCTCGGCGCGGCGGCGCTGCCGGGCGCAACGCCGACCGCGATCTGGACGCGGTCTGTGCCCTGTTCGCGACCGCCGCGCGCGCCGAGGAGCGCACCGGCGGCCGGGGCGCCCTCAACTTCCTGGAGGAGATCGAGGCCGAGGACATCGCCGCCGACACCCTCACGCGGCGCGCCGTCCGCCCCGACGCCGTACGCCTGATGACCGCGCACCGCTCCAAGGGCCTGGAGTGGCGCCTGGTCGTCGTCGCGGGCGTACAGGAGGGACTGTGGCCGGACCTGCGCCGCCGCGGCTCCCTCCTGGAGGCCGACCGCATCGGCCGCGACGGACTCGCCGAACCGCTCACCCCGGGCGCGCTGCTCGCGGAGGAGCGCCGCCTGTTCTACGTGGCCGCCACGCGCGCGCGTGAACGCCTCGTCGTCACCGCGGTGAAGGCACCCGCCGACGACGGCGACCAGCCCTCACGCTTCCTCACCGAACTCGGCGTCGAACCCAGGGACGTCACCGGCCGCCCGCGCCGCCCGCTGTCCGTCGCCGCGCTCGTCGCCGAACTGCGCGCCACCACCGTCGACCCGCGCGTCTCGGACACCCTCAGAGAGGCTGCCGCCCACCGCCTGGCCCGGCTCGCCGCGCTCGCCGACGAGGACGGCCGCCCACTCGTCCCGTCCGCCCACCCCTACCGCTGGTGGGGCATGTACGAGCCGACCGAGAGCAAGGTGCCGCTGCGCGACCGGGACCAGCCCGTCGTGCTCTCGGGCAGCGCCCTCGACCAGCTCGCCAACACCTGCGCCCTGCAGTGGTTCCTGGGCCGCGAGGTCAAGGCCGACGCCCCCGCGACGGCCGCCCAGGGCTTCGGCAACGTGGTGCACGTCCTCGCCGACGAGGTCGCCTCCGGACACACCCCCGCCGACCTCGCCGTCCTCATGGAGCGCCTCGACTCCGTGTGGAACGCGCTCGCCTTCGACGCGCCCTGGAAGTCGGCGCAGGAGAAGGAGAACGCGCGCGTGGCGCTCGAACGCTTCCTGCAGTGGCATGTCGACACCGGTGGTGCCCGCGTCGGCCGCACCCCGGTGGCCAGCGAGCACGGCTTCGACGTCACCCTCGAAGCGGGCGACTACGAGGTCCGCATCCGCGGCTCCATGGACCGCGTCGAGACCGACGGCGAGGGCCGCGCCTACGTCGTCGACTTCAAGACCGGCAAACAGGCGCCCACCGCCCGCGAGGTGGCCCGCCACCCCCAACTCGCCGTCTACCAGCTCGCCGTCCGCGAAGGCGCCGTCGACGAGGCCTTCGACGGCATACGTCCCGAACCCGGCGGCGCCGAACTCGTCCAGCTGCGCCAGGGCGCCGCCCGGCGCGACGGCGGCGAGACCCTGCCCAAGGTGCAGGCCCAGGACCCCATCGAAGGCGCGGCGGGGGAGTGGGTCGGCGAACTGCTGGCCAACGCCGCCGGAAAGGTCCTCGACGAACGGTTCACCCCCAGCGCCGGCCAGCACTGCTCGCACTGCGCCTTCCAGGCCTCCTGCAGTGCGAGGCCCGAAGGGCGACACGTCGTCGAGTGACGCAGGTGATCTTCCCGGCCCTCTGTGATCGACCGCACCACGCGTGCTGACCTGCGCTTCTCCCCGCCCGAAGGCCGATTTCGTCCTCCACTGTCAGTGGCCACCGCTAGCCTCTCTGACGTGCCGCCCCGTATCACCGATCCCGATCAGCTCAAGGAGCTCCTCGGGATTCCGTTCACCCCGGAGCAGACGGCCTGCATCATCGCGCCGCCCGCCCCGCAGGTGATCGTGGCCGGAGCCGGGTCGGGCAAGACGACGGTGATGGCGGCACGCGTGGTGTGGCTGGTCGGCACCGGCCAGGTCGCCCCCGAGCAGGTCCTCGGCCTCACCTTCACCAACAAGGCGGCCGGCGAACTCGCCGAGCGCGTCCGCAAGGCGCTCGTCAAGGCAGGCGTCACCGACCCGGACGTCATCGACCCGGACAATCCGCCGGGCGAGCCGGTGATCTCGACGTACCACGCCTTCGCGGGCCGCCTCCTGACCGACCACGGCCTGCGCATCGGCCTCGAACCGACCTCCCGTCTGCTCGCCGACGCCACCCGCTACCAGCTCGCCGCGCGCGTGCTGCGCGAGGCCCCGGGCCCCTACCCGGCGCTCACCCGCTCCTTCGCGGACCTCGTCAGCGACCTGCTCGCCCTCGACGCCGAACTCGCCGAGCACCTCGTGCGCCCCGAGGAACTGCGCGCGTACGACACCGGGCTGCTGCGCACCCTGGAGGGCGCCAAGCTCACCAACGCCGACCTGCGCAAGGTCCCCGAAGCGGCCGCCGCCCGCCGTGAACTCGCCCAACTGGTGGTCCGTTACCGCGCCGCCAAGCGTGAGCGGGACCTGCTCGACTTCGGCGACCAGATCGCCCTGTCCGCACAGCTCGCCCGCATCCCCGACGTGGGCCGCATCCTGCGCGACGAGTTCCGTGTCGTCCTCCTCGACGAGTACCAGGACACATCGGTCGCCCAACGCATCCTCCTGGCGGGCCTGTTCGGCGACGGCACCGGCCACCCGGTGACCGCCGTCGGCGACCCCTGTCAGGCGATCTACGGCTGGCGCGGCGCCTCCGTCGCCAACCTGGACGACTTCCCGGAGCACTTCGCGCATCCCGACGGCCGCCCGGCCACCCGCCAGGCACTCAGCGAGAACCGCCGCAGCGGTGGCCGCCTCCTCGACCTCGCCAACGGTCTCGCGGAGCCCCTGCGCGCCATGCACGCGGGCGTGGAGGCCCTCCGCCCGGCCCCCGGCGCCGAACGCGACGGCATCGTGCGCTGCGCGCTGCTGCCCACCCACGCCGAGGAGATCGACTGGATCGCCGACTCCATCGCCCACCTCGTCACCACCGGCAAGGCGCCCGGTGAGATCGCCGTCCTGTGCCGTACGGCAACCGACTTCGCCGAGATCCAGGGCGCACTCGTCGCCCGGGACGTCCCCGTCGAGGTGGTCGGCCTGTCCGGGCTGCTGCACCTGCCCGAGATCGCCGACCTGGTCGCCGTCTGCGAGGTGCTCCAGGACCCCGGCGCCAACGCCTCCCTGGTCCGCCTCCTCACCGGCCCGCGCTGGCGCATCGGCCCCCGCGACCTCGCCCTCCTGGGACGCCGCGCCCGCCTCCTCGTCGCCCACGCGCGCGTGGGCTGAAGAAGACCAGGTCGCCGGGCTGGAGCTGCTGGATGACGACGGGGCGGTGGCCGGTGAGGGGGATCACGGGTAC
>NZ_JBSFJW010000061.1:0-32060 GCF_053598255.1 Streptomyces sp. NPDC001157 | reverse complement strand
CGAATGGGCGACCGCGCGTCACGCCGTTATCTGAGCGTCCTGCGCGGACGGGCTGAGATGGCTGGGCCAAATCCAGCCCCTCCGGCGTTTGAGGAGCGGGGGTCCGGGGGCTGGCCCCCGGTAGCGAAAACATCCGTCACCGACCCGGTCGCACCGTCAGGTCATTGACCTCCGCATCCCTCGGCAGATCGACGGCCATCAGAATCGTCGTCGCGACGGACTCGGGGTCGATCCACTTCGACGCGTCGTACTCCTTGCCCTCCTGCTGGTGGACCTTGGCCTGCATGGGACTGGCGGTGCGGCCGGGATAGACCGAGGTGACACGCACGCCGTTGCCGTGCTCCTCGTGCCGCAGGGAGTCGGCCAGGGCCTTCAGGCCGTGTTTCGAGGCCGCGTAGGCGGACCATTCGGCGTGGGCGTTCAGGCCCGCTCCGGAGTTGACGAAGACCACATGGCCGCGGGCGGCGCGGAGTTGGGGCAGGAAGTGGCGGGTCAGCTCGGCCGGGGCGATCAGGTTGACGTTGAGCTGGTGGCGCCAGGACTTGGGCGTCAGCTCGCCGACCGGTCCGAGGTCGACCACACCCGCGATGTGGAGCAGGGAGTCGACGCGGTCCGGCAGCGTCTGGTGCGAGAAGGCCCAGGACAGCTTGTCCGGGTCGGACAGATCGCCGACCAGCGTCCTCGCCCCGGGAAACTCCGCCGCGAGTTCCTTGGCGCGGCCCGCGTCGCGCGCGTGCAGCACGAGTTCGTCCCCGCGCGCGTGGAGGCGGCGGGCGACGGCCGCGCCGATGCCGGAGCCCGCTCCGGTGATCACATGGGTAGCCATGCCCGCCATGCTCGCACCCGCCGGGGTCCGCGCAGCGCCGAGCCCTTCCACCGCCCGCTTCACGCGCGCCTCACTCGACGCCCTGGCTCTCCTCCAGGTAGGCCAGCGCACCCACCGGCTCCTCCGCGAAGAACACCAGGTCGGTGAGGGGCCGGGGCAGGAACCCCTCGTCCTCCATGCGCCGGAACTGCTCCTTGAGGCCGTCGTAGAAGCCCGCCGTGTTGAGCAGGACGACCGGCTTGTCGGTGTGGCCGTGCTTCTTCAGTTCCAGGATCTCCGTGGCTTCGTCCAGCGTTCCCGTCCCGCCGACCATGACCACCACCGCGTCGGCCTTCTCCAGAAGCAGCCTCTTCCGCTCGGCGAGGTCCTTCGCGATCACCATCTCGTCGGCGCCGGGCCGCGCCTTGGCCGCCAGGAAGTCCACGGAGACCCCGCACAGCCGTCCTCCGGCCTCCTGCACGCCGTCGGCGACCACCTTCATCAGGCCGACGTCCGAACCGCCCCACACCAGGGTGTGGCCGCCCTTGCCCAGCAGTTTCGCGAACTCGCGAGCCGGGCGCGTGTAGCGGTCGTCGAGGTCGGCGGCGGAGAGGAAGACGCAGATTCGCATGCCCTCACCGTACGCGGGAAGAAACGGGGCTCCGCGAATGCTTTTCCGGCATGACCGAAGGACACACGATCACCATCGAGCAAAGCGACCAGCACGTGCGCGTGGTGCACGGCGAGCAGGTCCTGGCGGAGAGCGAACGGCCCCTCATCCTCAGGGAGACGGGCTGTCCGCCGCGGTACTACCTCCCTGCCGAGGACGTACGGCTCGATCTGCTGACCCCGTCCGACACCCACACCTACTGCCCGTTCAAGGGCACCGCGAGCTACTGGTCGCTGCCGGACGCGGCGGACCTGGTGTGGTCCTATCCCGAGCCCAAGCCCGAGGTCGCCGAGATCAAGGACCACCTCTGCTTCTACGAAGTCGAGGTGTCCTGAGCCGGCTCTTCAGCGCGTAAGGGCGATTATTTCCCTGCCTTGGGGCAGTCTCCACAGGCATGGACAAGAAGACCATTTCGCGCGACGGCACCTCCCTCGCCTATCAACGCACCGGGCAGGGGCCCGCGGTCATCCTCGTCAGCGGCGCGATGTCGACGGGCGCCACCGTGGCACCCCTCGCCGGGCCGCTCGCCGGGCGCTTCAGCGTCGTCTCCTACGACCGCCGGGGCCGCGGCGAGAGCGGCGACACCCAGCCGTACGCCGTGGCCCGCGAGGTCGAGGATCTCGCCGCGCTCATCGACGCGGTGGGCGGCGAGGCCTCGCTGTACGGCATCTCGTCGGGCGGCGCGCTGGTCCTGGAGGCGGCCGCGAGCGGGCTGCCGGTCCGTCGCGTCGCCGTGTACGAGGTGCCGTTCGCGGTGTACGAGGGTGGCGCGAAGGAGCGCGCCGAGTACACCGAGCGGCTCGACGAGGCGCTCGGGCAGGGCCGGCTCGGGGACGCGGTCGAGCTGTTCCTCAGGCTCACCGGGCTGGCCGAGGAGATGATCCAGGGCGCCCGCAACTCCCCCATGTGGGCGGGCATGGAGGCGATCGCGCCGAGCCTGGCGTACGACAACGCCGTGATGGGGGACGGTCTGGTGCCGCGCGACCGGCTGGCCGGGATCGATGTGCCCGTTCTGTCCCTCGCGGGCAGCGCGAGCCCCGCCTGGATGCGCGAGGCCGCCCGCGCCGTGGCCGAAACGGCACCCCAGGGAACGTATCGAATCCTGGAGGGACAGACCCACATGGTGGATCCGAACGTCCTCGCGCCGGCGCTGGCGGAGTTCCTCTAGATGGGCGCGCTCCCACCTCGAGACTTGATGAACCCGAAACCTACCGGGGTGGAATAGCCACATAAGATTCACAATGAACTCGCGCTTCCGGCGAGCCTCCTTGTCCCCCGGCATTCCGGCTCGCTTGTGGAGCACGACCCATGAACACCGCGCACACCCTGCCCGACGGCGGTATCCCGGCGATCCCGCCGCAGCGCCGCCGCCGGGCCGAACCGCGCAAGGCACTTTCCGGCCATGATCGGACCGGGCTGCTGCCCTCCCCTCCCGACGACCGGGAGAAGATCTCGTACGTCAGGCGCCACACCTGGGTGCTGACGTACTCCTCCCTCGTCGGGTTCGTGTGCCTGGTGATCAGTCAGGTGCAGGCGGCGGCGACCAGCGCATGGATCTGGGCGTACATACCGCTCCTGCTGCTGTCCGTGGTGAGCTTTCTGATCTCGTTCCGGCTGGACGCCTTCACCCCGAGCTTCGACCTGCGCGGGCACCGCCGTCTGGTCAAGGCCTGGCAGCCGGAGCGGTATCCGGATGTCGACGTGTTCCTGCCGGTGTGCGGGGAGCCCATCGAGGTGCTGCACAACACCTGGCTGCACGTGCGCACGCTGGCCGAGCGCTACCCGGGGACGGTCACCCCGATCGTGCTGGACGACTCCGACGACGCGGAGATCGGCGCCATGGCCGACGACTTCGGCTTCCGGTACCTGGTGCGGCCCAACCGGGGCTGGATGAAGAAGGCGGGCAATCTGCGGCACGGCTTCGAGCGCTCCTCGGGCGAGTTCATCCTCATCCTGGACGCCGACTTCGCGCCCCGCGCGGATCTTCTTCACGAGCTGCTGCCGTACATGGACCGCGAGCCGCGCACCGGCATCGTGCAGTCGCCGCAGTTCTTCCGGGTCCTGGACCAGCAGAACTGGATCGAGCGCGGGGCCGCGGCCGTGCAGGAGCTGTTCTACCGCAGCGTCCAGGTGTCCCGGCAGAAGAGCGACGGCTCGATCTGCGTCGGCAGCTGCGCGGTGTACCGGCGCAGCGCCCTGGCCGAGATCGGCGGCACCAGCCTGGTCGAGCACTCCGAGGACATGTACACCGGGTTCGAACTACGCGCGCGTGGATGGGATCTGACGTACGTACCGGTCGCGCTGTCCACCGGGGTGTGCCCGGACACGGTGGGCGCCTTCTACAGCCAGCAGTACCGCTGGTGCATGGCCTCGCTCGCGATGCTCGGCAGCAAGGACTTCTGGCGCACGAAGATGCGCTTCGTCAGCCGGCTGTGCTATCTGTCCGGATTCGTCTACTACATCGAGACCGGGCTGCTGACCTTCAGCGGCCCGCTCATCGCCCTGACGATCATGCTGGCGGCCCCCGAGCAGCTGAAGCTGGCGAACATCGGCCTGGTGCTGCCCAGCGTCGTCTATCTGACCGTGATCTACCCGATCTGGCACCGCAACCCCTACCGCCTGGAGGCCTGGGCCACCCGCATCCTGTACGGCTGGGCGCACGCCTTCGCCATCTGGGACACCGTGCGCCGCCGCCCGATGGGCTGGACGCCGACCGGAGCGGGCGGCGCCAAGGGCAGCAAGACGCGCCGCCTGTGGATCGGCATGTGGGCCTGGAGCGGGACGACCGCCGTGGCCTGGATCGCGGTCGCGGTCTGGCGGATGAGCACCTCGCTCAGCCCCTCCGACTACGCCCTGATGCTCGCCTCCGGCCTCTTCTACGGCGTCGCGGTCGCCCGCGCCCTCATCCAGCCGCGCGCCGAGGCGGCCGCCGTATGAGCCGGATTGTCCCTGTGACCGGCCCCCGTCGCCTGCTGCTCGCCCTCGCGGGCTGTCTGCTGGCGGCCGTCTCCGCCTGCGCACCGCCCGCCCCGCAGGTCTCCGCGGCCGCGGCCGCCAAGGCGCAGCAGCAGACACAGAGCACCGAACCGCCGTACGACATAAGGCCCTTGCTGAAGCCGGACCACAAGTTCCTCGGTGTCGCCTTCAACGGCTCGCCCCGCGCCTCCGCGCCTGTGACCGCCTTCGCCGGCAAGGCCGGGAAGCAGCCCGACCTGCGCGAGTACTACGCGAAGTGGGGCGACCCGTTCCAGGCGGACGTCAACCGTGCCGTGTGGGACGACGGCCAACTGCCCTTCCTGGTCTGGGAACCCTTCTCCCGTACGGCAGCGCAGATCGCCGCCGGACAGGACGACGCGTACATCCGGGAGTTCGCGGACGCCGTGCGCGACTACAACCGGCCGCTCGCGCTGAGCTTCGGGCACGAGATGAACGGGGGCTGGTACCCCTGGGGCAGCGGGAAGACCAGGGCGGCCGACTTCGCGCGCGCGTGGCGGCACATCCACGACCTGTTCACGGA
Source organism: Streptomyces sp. NPDC001157 (assembly GCF_053598255.1). Classification (NCBI taxonomy): domain Bacteria; kingdom Bacillati; phylum Actinomycetota; class Actinomycetes; order Kitasatosporales; family Streptomycetaceae; genus Streptomyces; species Streptomyces sp. NPDC001157. Next base: position 27,068 of record NZ_JBSFJW010000061.1, on the reverse strand, counting down.
CGAGGGCGCGGCCGACGTCATCTGGGTGTGGAGCCCGAACGTCATCAACCCGGTCCCCGACGTCCGGCTCAAGCCGTACTACCCCGGGGACGCGTACGTGGACTGGGTGGGCGTCGTCGGCTACTACGCGCTGCGCGGCCCGACCACCTTCCGCACCCTGTTCGGGCCGACCATGACCGAGATCCGCCGCTTCAGCGACAAGCCGTTCCTGATCGCGGAGACGGGTGTCCAGGCCGGGGAGAGCAAGCCCACCCAGATCGCCGACCTGTTCGCGGGGGTACGCGCGCGTGCCGACGTGCTGGGCCTGGTCTGGTTCAACCTCAAGAAGGAGGCCGACTGGCGCATCGACAGCGGCCCCCTGTCGCTCGCCGCGTTCCGGAAGGCGGCCGCGGACGGCTCCTTCGGCTTCGACGTCCGCAATCTGTAGGGGGCCGCAGATGGAGCAGAACGACTCGACCATGCAACTGCCCGTGGCGCGGCCGAAGGCCCGCCGCCGGGTCGCCGAGACGATGCAGCTGCGCGTGCTGCGGCCCCGGCCGGGCGGCTACACCCTGCGCCCCGTCCCCGACTCCGGCTGGTCGGCCGAGGCCAGCTCGCGCCGTGTCTGGGTCAGCCGACTGGTCCTGCTGGCCCTGCTGGTCATGCAGACCGCGCTGTCGCTGCGGCTGCAGAACACGGCCTTCGAGGACGAGGCCCTGTACCTCTTCGCCGGGCACGCCGAGCTCGGCCACCTGCTGCACGGCACGAAGCTCTACGGCGGCTTCGAGAGCTACTTCTCCGGGGCGCCCGTCCTCTACCCGGTCCTCGCGGCCGCCGTCGACTCCGTGTTCGGTCTGGCCGGGGCCCGCGCACTGAGCCTCGCCTGCATGCTGGGCTGCACCTCCCTGCTGTACGCGATGACGCGCCGCCTGTTCAACGAGCGTGCGGGTCTGTGCGCGGCCGGTGTCTTCGCCATCGCCCAGTCCACGGCGTTCATGGGCAACTTCGCGACCTACGACGCCCTCGCCCTGTTCCTGCTGGCGCTGGCCGCCTGGATCGTCGTACGCACATCGGACGCACACCCGCTGCCGGCCCTGCTCGCCGCGCCGGTCGCCGCGCTCGCCGTGGGGGTCAAGTACGCCTCCGCGCTGTATCTGCCCACCGTGGTGCTGCTGTGCGTCCTGACCGCCTACCAACGGCGCGGTCTGCCGCGGGCGTTGCTGCGTGGCGTGCTGCTCTGCGTGGTCACCGCCGCGCTGCTGGGCGCGGGGCTGTACGCCTCCGGGTACCTCGCGGCGATCCAGTCCACCACGACGGCCCGTGCGGCCGGTACGACGCCCTCCGGGCAGATCCTGCGCGACTGCGCCCGCTGGGGCGGCCTGGCGGTCGCCGTGGCCCTTGTGGGGGCGTTCTCGTACGTCCGCACCGGCCGGATGAGCGAGATGCCGGGCTGGCGCGGGAACCTGCCGGGGGCCCGCTGGCGGGCCGCGCTCGGCCTGCTGCTGGTCGGCACGGCCCTGCTCGCGCCCGCCTACCAGCTGCACCTGCACACCGGGGTCTCGCTGCACAAGCACATCGGCTACGGCCTGTTCTTCGCGGCACCGCTGGCCGGGGTCGGCGTCACCCGGCTGATGGGCGCGCACTTCAAGTACCCGCAGTGGGCGATCTTCCTGGGCGTGGTGCTGCTCTCCAGCGGCATGTCGCAGGCGTACGACAACTTCCACACCTGGCCCGACTCCAGGGGCCTGGTGGCCGCGACACGGCCCTACGTGAACGCCCACGGGCACTACCTCGCCGACACCTACGAGGTGCCGGTCTACGAGCTGGGCAAGGACACTTCGTACCGGCAGTGGAACTCGACGTACACGATCGACTACACGACCCGTTCCGGACGGCACCTCACGGGCGCGGCCGGCTTCAAGGCGGCCGTGTCCGAACGGCACTTCACGCTGATCGTGCTGGACCGGGGCAACCCGACGGGCCGGAGCACCACCGTCCGCGACGCGCTCGTCCACTCGACCGGCTACCGCCTCATCGGCACGGTGCCGTACGCAGCGGGCTGGGGCAGCAGCCGGTTCGAGCTCTGGGCGCCTTCCTAGAGACGGTCAGACGACCGAGGTCGTCGTCCTCGCGCGCGTGGTCGTCGCGATCGTCGCCGAGCCCACCACGCGCGTGCCGTCGTACAGCACGATCGCCTGGCCGGGGGCGACACCACGGACCGGCTCCGTGAAGGAGACCTCCAGGGTGCCGTCGACCAGTTCGGCGGTGACCTCGGTCTCGCCGCCGTGGGCGCGCAGCTGGGCGGTGTACGTGCCGGGCCCGGAGGGGGCCGTGCCGCACCAGCGGGGCTTGATCGCGGTCAGGGCGGTCACGTCCAGGGCGTCGGCCGGGCCGACCGTCACCGTGTTGTTCACCGGCGAGATGTCCAGGACGTAGCGCGGCTTGCCGTCGGGTGCCGGGGTGCCGATGCGCAGGCCCTTGCGCTGGCCGATGGTGAAGCCGTACGCGCCCTCGTGGGTGCCGATCTTCGCCCCGGACTCGTCGACGATGTCGCCCTCCGCCTTGCCGAGCCGGTTCGCCAGGAAGCCCTGGGTGTCGCCGTCGGCGATGAAGCAGATGTCGTGCGAGTCGGGCTTCTTGGCGACCGCGAGACCGCGGCGCTCGGCCTCGGCACGGATCTCGTCCTTGGTCGTCACGGTGTCGCCGAGCGGGAAGAGGGCGTGCGCCAGCTGCCTCTCGTCCAGGACGCCGAGGACGTACGACTGGTCCTTGGCCATGTCCGAGGCGCGGTGCAGCTCGCGGGTGCCGTCCTCGTTCACGATCACCTGGGCGTAGTGGCCGGTGCAGACGGCGTCGAAGCCGAGGGCCAGGGCCTTGTCGAGCAGGGCCGCGAACTTGATCTTCTCGTTGCAGCGCAGGCAGGGGTTCGGGGTGCGGCCGGCCTCGTACTCGGCGACGAAGTCCTCGACCACGTCCTCGCGGAACCGGTCGGCGAGGTCCCAGACGTAGAACGGGATGCCGATGACGTCCGCGGCGCGGCGGGCGTCGCGCGAGTCCTCGATGGTGCAACAGCCACGCGCGCCCGTGCGGAAGGATTGCGGGTTCGCGGAGAGCGCGAGGTGGACGCCGGTCACGTCGTGGCCGGCCTCCGCGGCGCGGGCGGCGGCGACGGCGGAGTCCACTCCGCCGGACATGGCGGCGAGAACGCGAAGAGGGCGGGGGCGCTGCGAGGTGTCAGTCATAGCCCTTCAAGAGTACGGGGACGCGGGAACCGGAGCCCACGAGTATCCGTTGGTGATCACATGGGGGCGAGCAGGAGTGACTCGGACCGGCGGATCGGGCGCCGTGCGCTGCTGCTGGGCGGCGCGGCGGCCGCGGTCGGCACGGCGGTGCTGGCGCGTGCGGAGCTGTCGCACCTGTGGTGGCGGCTGCCGGGGGTGGAGAAGCCGCGCACCCCGGGTGCGGTCGACTTCCGGGGTGCGCGGTGGCTGGCGGCCTCGCCGGCGAACTACCGGCGGGCCGACCGGCCGGACGACTACTCGATAGACCGGGTGGTCATCCATGTCACCCAGGGCGACTTCGTCAGCGCGGTGAAGGCCTTCCAGGATCCGGATCACAAGGCCGCGGCCCACTACATCGTCCGCAGGGACGGGCGCATCACCCAGATGATCCGCGAGCTGGACGTGGCCTTCCACGCGGGCAACCGGGAGTACAACGAACGCAGTGTCGGCATCGAGCACGAGGGCTTCGTCGAGGACAGATCGTCCTTCACGGACGCGATGTACGCCTCCTCGGCGCGGCTGACCGCGGGGATCTGCCGGCGGTACGGCATACCCGTCGACCGCGAGCACATCATCGGGCATGTGGAGGTGCCGGGGACGGACCACACCGACCCGGGGCGGTACTGGGACTGGGACCGGTACATGGGGCTCGTGCGGTCGGTGAAGACAACGAAGTCGTAAAGCCTTCCGCGGGGACGAGGTGTCCGTTGCGTCCCTCACGCCCGGCGCGATCTGGCCTTGCTCAACTTGGCTTTTTTCAAGGTAGTTGGGTGGGGCAGACGCTCAGGGCGCCCTCACAGCACACCACGAAGCCCGGCTGGGGGCGCCTTCTCGCTGCTGACCGAGGCGGGCAAGAACAAGGCGAGCGCCGCGACCGACACCGCCACCCTGGCTAGCGGCGCCGGTTCAGGTCAGCCCGGCGGCTCGCGCACGCTCGACCGCCGGGCCGATCGCCTTCGCCAGTGCCTCGACGTCGGCCTCCGTGGAGGTGTGGCCGAGGGAGAAGCGGAGGGTGCCGCGGGCCAGGTCCGGGTCGGTGCCGGTGGCGAGCAGGACGTGGCTGGGCTGGGCGACGCCCGCGGTGCAGGCGGAGCCGGTGGAGCACTCGATGCCCTGGGCGTCGAGGAGCAGCAGCAGCGAGTCGCCCTCGCAGCCCGGGAAGGTGAAGTGGGCGTTGGCCGGGAGGCGGTCCACGGGGTCCCCGCCCAGGATCGCGTCCGGCACCGCCGCGCGGACGGCCTCCACCAGGCTGTCGCGCAGGGCGCCGATCTCACGCTCGAACCACTCGCGCTGCTCGGCGGCGAGGCGTCCGGCCACCGCGAAGGAGGCGACGGCGGGGACGTCGAGGGTGCCGGAGCGGACATGACGCTCCTGGCCGCCGCCGTGCAGGACCGGTACGGGGGTGTACTCGCGGCCGAGGACCAGGGCACCGATGCCGTACGGGCCGCCGATCTTGTGGCCGGAGACCGTCATCGCGGCGAGGCCGGAGGCGGCGAAGTCGACCGGGACCTGGCCGAAGGCCTGGACCGCGTCGGCATGCAGCGGGATGTCGAACTCCCGTGCCACGTCGGCGAGTTCACGGACCGGCATGACCGTGCCGATCTCGTTGTTCGCCCACATCACGGTGGCGAGGGCCACGTCGTCGGGGTTGCGGGCGATGGCCTCGCGCAGCGCCTCGGGGTGGACCCGTCCGTACGGGTCGACCGGGAGGTACTCGACGGTGGCGCCTTCGTGTTCGCCGAGCCAGTGGACGGCGTCGAGGACCGCGTGGTGTTCGACGGGGCTGGCGAGGACGCGGGTGCGGGCCGGGTCGGCGTCGCGGCGGGACCAGTACAGGCCCTTCACGGCGAGGTTGTCGGCCTCGGTGCCGCCGGAGGTGAGAACGACCTCGCTGGGGCGGGCGCCGAGCGCTTCCGCAAGGGTCTCGCGGGCCTCCTCGACGGTGCGGCGGGCCTGTCGGCCGGAGGCATGGAGGGAGGAGGCGTTGCCGGTGACGCTCAGCTGCGCGGTCATCGCCTCGACCGCCTCGGGGAGCATCGGCGTGGTCGCGGCGTGGTCGAGGTAAGCCATGGTGGGGCCGATTCTACGGGGCCCCCGTCGCCGGCCGTACGTCCGGACCGGGCGGTTCGGCGGCCGGGCCCCGTCGTCCTCGGGGAGGTCGGCCGTTCGTCATGGTGGGTCTCGGGCTCACAGGCTCCACGAAACCGTGTTGGACATCTGCATGGCGATCACCAGGACCACCAGGTCGGCCACGCCCAGAGCCATACCCAGGTATGCGCGGCCGCGGCGGACCGTACCGCGCCAGAGGGCGACGGCGGCAAGGACGATGGCGACCGGGCCGAGGAAGATGTTCAGCACGAGGAGGCCGAGAAGGCCGAGGATGAAGGACGCCACGGCCATGCCGTCGGCGTCGCGGGCGGGCTTGCGGGTGGTGGTGTCGGCGCGGCCGGCGGCCGGGGCGGTGAGTTGCATCGTGCTCAGCTCCAGGAGGCGATGAGTCGGAAGTCGGTTCGGGCGCTCGACTCGGCGGTCAGTTGGCCGAGGTGCGGCGGCTGTGGCGCTCACGGGCGGCGAAGATGCCGAGCCAGACGGCGATACCGGCGGCCACGAGGGCGGTGACGGTCAGCGGCGCGTGGGCCACGGTGCCCAGGACGACGCCGAGCAGCATGAGTGCGGCGACGAGGAACAGCATGGGATTCGATCCCCCTCCAGGACGCCCGAAGGGCGCCTCTCGTTAAATTTCGGTGAACGGTTGTAGTTACACTTGTTCACTGACTTCAGAGTCTAGCGCGCCGGACGGCTTTTCAAATCCGGAGAACAGTTGTTAACTGGATGACATGAGTCACACCCTCGGCATCCGGCAGGCCCAGAAGCAGAAGACCCGGCAGGCGCTCCTGGACGCGGCGCTCGGTCTGCTGGAGGAGCAGAGCCTGAGCAGTCTGGGCCTGCGCGAGGTCACGCGCGCCGTCGGCGTCGCCCCGACCGCCTTCTACCGCCACTTCCGCTCCACTGCCGATCTCGGCGTGGCCCTGGTCGAGGAGGCGCTGGGCAGCCTGCACCCGATGATCCGGACGACGGTGTCCGCGGCCGACTCCAGCGAGGAACGGATAGGGCGCGCCATCGAGTTGATCGCCGGCCATGTGGACGCGTACCCCGCCCATGTCCGTTTTATCGCCCGCGAGCGGCACGGCGGGGTCCAGCCGGTGCGGGAGGCCATCCGGGACCAACTGGCCCGGTTCGCCGAGGAGGTGAAGACCGAGCTGGCCAAGGACCCCGAGTCCGAGGGCTGGAGCGACGACGACCTGCTCATGCTGGCCCATCTGTATGTGGACCAGATGCTGATCACCGCCTCGCTGTTCCTGGAGGCCCTGGAGGGCGCCCAGGGGGACCGGGAGCGCGTGGCGCAGGTCGCGACCCGCCAGATGCGGCTGATCAGCATCGGGCGGCACCACTGGGCGAACTGAGCCCGGGCAGCGTCCGAGGTCAGTTCTTGGCGGCCGACGCGGTGGGGGCACCGCTGGGTGCGGCACCGCCACCACCGGGGCCGCCCTGACCGCCGCCCGTGGCCGCGCCGGCGCTGGGCGTACCGCTCGGCATGCCCGAGGGGGCGCCGGACGGCCGCGCGGTGACGTTGCCGTTCGGTGCCTGACAGGCCTGCTGCTGCCCGGAGTTTCCCTTGTTCGAGGACGACGACGAGTCGCCCGAGCCGCAGGCCGCCAGGACCAGAGGCGAGAGCGCCGGCAGAGCCACTGCGGGGACGAGACGCACACGCTTCAAATCAACGGCGCTCAGGGCTTCCTTGAACTGCGGCTTCACAAACCGCTCTCGCCTACTCGCTGGTACAGGTCCGTGACAGAAGCGGCCGCGGCGGCCAGCTCCGCGCGCACCTCGGGCGGCGAGAGGACCTCCACGTGATCGGCGAACTGCAGCAGCTGGCGTGCCTCGCGGACCACGCCGTACGAGAGCCGCGCGGTCACCCACTCGCCCTCTCCTTCGCCGTCGGGGAGTTCAGCGAGCTGAGAGGCGTTCAGGCGCAGGAACATGTCGAGGCGGTCGCGGCGCACGCGCACGGTGACGTCGAGTCCGCCGGGCCGCTCCTCGACCTGGCGGCGCAACGCCTCCCAGGCGTCCGGGAGTTCGACACCCGGCCGCCGTTTCACCTCGTCGTCCAGGACGGTGGCGGACTGCACCCGGTCGGCCCGGAAGAGCTGCGGTCTCCCGCGCCGGTCGGCGACCAGGTACCAGACACCCGCCTTCGACACGAGCCCGTACGGGTCCACGGTGTACGTCCGCGCCTCCTGCGCCCCGCTGTGCCGGTAGCGCAGCCGCAGCCGGCGGTCGGCGAAGACGGCGTCCTGAAGGGTGTCCAGGTCGACGGCGGCTTGCGGACCGCCCTTCCAGCGCGTGGCGTCGACGAGGATGCGGCGGGAGGTCACCTCGGCGGCCGGGCGGTGCGGCGCCGGCAGCGCGGCCATCACCTTGCGCAGCGCTGAGCCGAGCGCCGCGTCCAGGCCGAGTGCGGCGTGTGCGCCCTGGGCGGCGAGGATGAACAGGGCGCGGGACTCGTCGGCGGTCAGGCCCGTGACGTCCGTACGGAACCCGGCGAGCAGCTCGATGCCGCCGTGCCGCCCGCGCTCGGCGTAGACCGGGACACCGGAGGCGGACAGGGCCTCGACGTCCCGGTAGATGGTCCGCACCGACACCTCCAGGCGGTCGGCGAGTTCGTGCGCGGGGACGCGGCCGCGGGTCTGCAGAAGCAGCAGGATCGAGAGCAGTCGGTCGGACTTCACCGCACCAGAATCGCGCCGTGCGAAGGCCTCCGGCAAATGTTGACGGAAGCTGTCAGGTTATGCGGGGACTCTCTGACCCGAAGAGCCCGCCAGAGAGAGGCCCCCATGAACGCCATGAACGCCACCGACCCCCGCCCCGTGTACGCCCGCGCCACCGAGCAGGCAGCGGCGCTCATCAAGACGGTACGTCCCGAGCAGCTGACGGGCCCGACCCCGTGCACCGAGTTCGACGTACGCACCCTGCTCAGCCACATCGTCGGCGGCACCCTGCGCATCGCGGTGGTCGGCGAGGGCGGCGACGGGCTCGCCGTACGCCCGTTCGTGGACGACGTGGCCGACGACGACTGGACGGCCGTGTACGACGAGGTCCGCACCCGGGTCCTCAAGGCCTGGGCGGGTGACGACCGCATGGAGGCCCCGGTGCGCGTCCCCTGGGGCGAGGTGCCGGGCCGCGCGGCCCTCTCCGGCTACGTCATGGAACTGGTCACCCACACCTGGGACCTCTCCGAGTCCCTCGGCCACCCTCTCGAACTCGACCCGGACCTGGCCGAGTTCGCCCTCGGCACCGCCCGCCGCGTCCTGCCCGACCCACGGCGCGACGAGCAGACGCCCTTCGCCGACGTCCTGCCGACTCCTGAAGGGGCCGACGCCTACCGGCAGTTGGCAGCCTGGCTCGGACGGGCTCCGCTCAGCCGAGCCTGAACGACCTCGTCCTCAAACGCCGGACAGGCTGAGATGGCTGAGCCAAATCCAGCCCCTCCGGCGTTTGAGGAGCGGGGGTCCGGGGGCTGGCCCCCGGGTCGGGACGGGTAGGGGCGGCGGGGGCGAAACCCCTCTGGCCGGCGCAACCCGCGGCGCGCCTCGCTCAGCCGAGCCTGACGCGTGCCAGTTGGCGGGACTGGGCCACCAGGCGGTCGTTGCTGTCCCAGACCTCCGCGTCCTCCTCCAGGAAGCCGCCGGCCAGGTTGCGGGTGGTGATCGAGACGCGCAGGGGCCCGGGGGCCGGGCGGGAGCGGACGTGGACCGTGAGCTCCACCGTGGGCACCCAGCCCTTCAGGCCGAGCTCGAAGGCGGTGGGCGGGAGTGCATCCACCGCCAGGAGGAGGGAGAGGGGGTCGGCGTCCCGGCCGTCCGCGAGGCCGAACCAGGCGCGCATCTCACCCTTGCCCGAGGGGGCGCCCAGTGCCCAGCCCAGGGTCGACGGGTCGATCTTGATCATCAGGCGGTCGGTGATCGCCGAGCTGCCGTCGACAGGGGCAGGGCCGTCCTGAGGGCCGAAGCACTGGTCCATGGGCGGGAACGCCGGCGGGACGGCCGTCGTACGGACGTCGTCCGGCAGTGCGTCCAGGTCGCCGTACGAGGCGAGGACACGGATGCGTTCCACCTCGCGGCCCTGCTCGTCGTACTGGAGGAGCGAGGCCTGGCCGGTCGACAGGGTGCGGCCCGTCCGTACGACGTCGGTGCGGACGACCGCGGGGCCCGGCTGGGACGCCGTCAGATAGTGCGCCGAGATCGTGAACGGGTCGGCGTGCGGCAGCGCGTCCGCGAGGGCGCGGCCCAGGACGGCCAGCAGATAGCCGCCGTTGACGGCGTTGATGATGGTCCAGCCGGCGGAGAGGTCGATGTCGTAGACGCCGGGTGCGCGCCGGACGAGCGCGGTGTCCCGGTCGAACTCGCTGTCGCCGATGGTGGCCCTGACGGCCTGCGCGGAAGCTGCTTCTGACATGTCTGAACCGTACAACGAGAAACTACTAAGCGGTAGCTTTTGAGGTTACGGCTACATGACGCGTTCCGGTCGCCCCCACCCTCCCGGGTGAGGTTCCGGCAATTTCTTGGTAAGTGTCCGCACTCGTCCTCAACCCGGAGCACCGTCTGCCCCTCTATGGGGACATGAGCCTCACCGGGACTCCGTTCCTCTACACACTGATCGTGCTTTTCACGATCGCCCTGATACTGCCGCTCGCCCTGTGGACGCGGATGCGCGGGCCCAAGGCCCTGCGCGCTGCCGCCCGGATGCTGATGCTGCTGTTCGCCCAGGGGACGGCGGTCGCGCTGGTCTTCGTACTCGTCAACAACTCCAACAACCTCTACGACAACTGGGACGACCTGCTCGGCACGGGCAACCATGTGCAGCAGGCGGCCAACCTGGGTGCCGACGGCACCGGCGGAATAGCGCTGAAACGGTTGCCCAAGGTCAAGCAGGACTTCACCCCGGCCACCGGACCGGGGATGCGCGGCGTACGCGAGACCCAGCTCAAGGGCCGTGTCTCCGGTGTGAACGCCGAGGTCTACGTGTGGCTGCCGCCGCAGTACGACGAGCCCCGGTACCGCAACCACAAGTTCGCCGTGGTCGAACTGCTCCCCGGTTACCCGGGTTCGGCGAAGGCCTGGTTCGGGTCGATGAAGGTGACCCAGCAGCTGGCCCCGCTGATGCGGAGCGGCCAGGTCGCGCCGTTCATCCTGGTCGCGCCGCGCACCAACCTGCTGGCCGGCGTGGACACCGGCTGCGCCAACATCCCGGGCCAGGTCAACGCCGACAGCTGGCTCAGCATCGACGTACCGAAGATGGTCACGGACAACTTCCGCGCCCAGCCGGGCCCCAAGGGCTGGGCGACCGCCGGGTATTCGGCCGGTGGGCACTGCGCGGCCAAGCTGGCCATAGCGCACCCGGACCGCTACATGGCCGCGATCAGCATGTCCGGCTACAACGACCCGATCGGCGAACGCAACTCGCTCGCCGCGCAGAACCCGACGGTCAGGGCCCAGAACAACCCCTACCTGCTGCTGAAGAAGTCACCCACCCCGCCGCGGATCGCGCTCTACGTCTCCGGCCAGCCGCACGACGGCTACGAGGCCGGCATCGGCCTCGAACAGGCCGCGAAGGCACCGACGACCGTGCATGTCGTCTTCCTCCCGAAGAGCGCGGGCGGCCACACCATGGCGCTGTGGCGGCCCCAGGTGGTCCCGTCGTTCCGCTGGCTCTCCGTGGAGATGGGCCAGCACCACGGGCGGGCCCGGAACACTACTCCTCACGCACCGTCGACCGACGGTTCCACGCACGCGGAGCTCGCCAGTGGTACTTCATCGCAAGCAGGCGCAACACGAAGGCGGTGACGACCGCGAGCCCGCTGGTGAACGGCGTCAGGGCGTCGTAGCGGAGGCACAGGACGGCCATGGTGGAGCCGACGATCGCTGGGACCGCGTACAGATCGCGGTCCCAGCGCAGCAGTGACGGCACCTCGTTGGCCAGGACGTCCCTGAGCACACCGCCCCCGACCGCGGTGGCGAGGCCGAGGGTCGCCGACTGGGTGAGGCCGAGCCCGTACTCGTACGCCTTGATCGTTCCAGCGACGCAGAACAGGCCGAGACCGGCCGCGTCGAAGACGTTGACGGCGACCTGGATGCGCTCGACGTGCGGGTGCAGGAAGACCACCATGAGGGCGGCGAGGAGCGGGGTGAGGAAGTAGCCCAGGTCCGTGAACGCGGCCGGGGGCACCGCCCCGATGATCAGGTCTCGGAACAGCCCTCCGCCCAGCGCGGTGACCTCGGCGAGCACGGCGATGCCGAAGACGTCGAAGTTCTTGCGGACGGCCAGCAGCGCGCCGGAGATGGCGAACACGAAGATGCCGACGAGGTCGAGCGTGTGCTGGACGGAGGGGCTGAACAGTTGCTGGAGCACCCCACATTCTTACTCGGGGGTCCGCACGGTCCTCACAGGGCCGGTTTGCCGGTGGTGTAGATCCACTTCTGGAACAGGTCGTCGAGGTTCTGCCCGGAGATCTTCTCGGCGAGCTTGATGAACTCCCCCGTGTTCGCGTTGCCGTAGCGGTGGATCCTCGTCCAGGTCGGCAGCAGCTCGAAGAACGCCTTGTCGCCGATGCGTTCGCGCAGCGCCTGGAGCGTCATGGCCCCGCGCTGGTAGACCGCGGAGGCGAACATGGTGTCGCGCTGCGGGTCGGCGACGGTGATCTGCCAGAAGGGGTTGTCGGCGGCGCGGCCGTTGTAGGCGGCCAGGAACGAGTCGTGGGCGCTGCGGGTGCCCTGGTGCTCGGCCCACAGCCACTGGGCGTAGGTGGCGAAGCCCTCGTTGAGCCAGATGTCCTTCCAGCGCTCGACCGAGACCGAGTCGCCGAACCACTGGTGGGCGAGCTCGTGCACGATCGTCGTCTCGTTGCGCACGGCCGAGTACGCCGGCTTGCTCTGCACCTCCAGCGAGAACCCGGCCTCGGGCATGTCGTCGACGATCGCGCCGGTCTCCTCGAAGGGGTACGGCCCGAAGACCTGCGACCAGTAGTCGGTGGCCGCCGCGGTGACGGCGTACACGTCGACGTTGTTGCTGTTCGCGAGCACCGGGTCGATGGCGACGTAGATCGGGATCCCGGAAGGGGTGGTGCCCGTCTTGACGTCGAACTTCCCGATGGTGGCGGTCGCGAGGTAGGTCGCCATGGGCTTGGACTCGCGCCAGTGGGTGTAGGTCGAGTCGCCCTTGTCGTACGTCGAGACGAGGCGGCCGTTGGAGACGCCGGTCAGACCCTTGGGCGCCTTGATACGGATGTCGTACGTGGCCTTGTCGTCCGGGTGGTCGCTGGACGGGAACCAAGTGGAGGCGGCGTTGGGTTCGCAGGCGACGAAGACGCCGTCGGCGGTCTTCATCCACCCGTACTTGGAGCCGAAGACGATCGGGCCGCTGAGGGGTTCGGGGACACCGCCGTAGGTGACGGTGACCGTGAAGGTGTGTCCCTTGGGGAGCACCCCCTTCGGCGTGATGTGCAGTTCGTCGCCGTCCCGGCTGAACTCGGCGCGTCTGCCGTTCACTTCGACCCGGGTGACCTCCAGCTTCTGCAGGTCCAGGTCGAAGGAGGAGAGGGTCTGGGTGGCGCGGGCGGTGAGCGTCGTACGGCCGTCGAGGCGGTCGGTGTCCGGGTTGTACGCCACGTCGAGGGCGTAGTGGCGGGCGTCGAAGCCGCCGTTGCCGAGGTTCGGGAAGTAGCTGTCGCCGATGCCTGGAGCGCCCGGGGTGGGGGCGGAGGAAGCGGCGATGACAAGGAAGGAGGCCGCCGCGGTCGCGACGGCCCCTAAGCGTGCCGAACGGGAGAGTGCCATGAGTAGCCCCTACGGTGCGTAGTCCGATCAGACGGATACGCCCGACTCTGCACTCTCCCACCCAGGCATGTACATGACTTTACCAAGTTGTCATGCACTACCGGGCAGTTGACTCCTGTCCGAGCCCGACGCGCCATCACCGCATTGCGGTTGGCCGGTTTTTTCGAGAGTCCGTCGAAGCGGGAGCCGGACCCCTTGAATGGGGAAATTCCATGCGCAAGAGAGCACTGCCGGCTGCGCTCCTGACGGCCGCGTCCGCGCCGGTCGTGGCCGGGGCGGCGCCGGCATCGGCCAGGCCGAGGCAGTGCCCGGTCTCAACATCGGCTCCCACAAGTACGGGAACCTGCAGTACGGCTCCAACGACTACAAGGTCGGCCGGCATTACTGGGAGACGAATTCCTGACCTGAAAAGGCGCGCCGACATACGAACGCCCCGGCAGTCCGAACGGACTGCCGGGGCGTTTCGCCCTGACGGATTTCGGTTTACTTGTCGCCGCCGGTTTCCGCATTCCCGGACTCGGCAGCGGGCTCCGTCTCCGCGGACTCCTCCGCTTCCGCGTCCGTGTCCGCTTCGGCCTCGGTCTCGGCGACCTCCGCCGCCACCGCCGCCGACGTCTCCGCCGACTCCGCGAGCACCTCGTCCGCGACCAGCTCGGCCGCCTCCTTGGCGACCGTCAGCAGGACGGTGTCCTGCGGGGCCTGGTCCTCGAAGTTCTCCGGGTGGTGGCAGGCGACCTGCTGGCCGGGCTTGAGCTCCACGAGCTTCGGCTCGGTCGTCTTGCAGATCTGTGTCGCCTTCCAGCACCGCGTGTGGAAACGGCAGCCGCTCGGCGGGGAGATCGGCGAGGGCACGTCTCCCTTGAGCAGGATGCGCTCGCTCTTGGCGTTCTTGCGCCGCGGGTCCGGGATCGGCACCGCGGACATCAGCGCCTTGGTGTACGGGTGCATCGGCGCCCGGTACAGCGAATCACGGTCGGCCAGCTCCACGATCTTGCCGAGGTACATCACCGCGATCCGGTCCGAGACGTGCCGGACGACGGAGAGGTCGTGCGCGATGATCACATACGTCAGGCCCAGCTCCTGCTGGAGGTCGTCGAGCAGGTTGACGACCTGCGCCTGGATCGACACGTCCAGCGCGGAGACCGGCTCGTCCGCCACGACCAGCTTCGGGTTCAGGGCGAGCGCGCGGGCGATGCCGATGCGCTGGCGCTGACCGCCGGAGAACTCGTGCGGATAGCGGTTGTAGTGCTCGGGGTTGAGACCGACCACCGACAGCAGCCGCTGGACCTCCTTCTTGATGCCGCCCTCGGGCTCGACACCCTGCAGCTTGAAGGGGGCGCCGACGATCGTGCCGATGGTGTGGCGCGGGTTCAGCGAGGAGTACGGGTCCTGGAAGATCATCTGCACGTCGCGGCGCAGCGGACGCATGCCGCTCACCCCGAGGTGCGTGATGTCCTTGCCCTCGAACTCGACCGTGCCGCCGGTCGGTTCGAGCAGCCGGGTGATCAGCCGGCCCATCGTCGACTTGCCGCAGCCGGACTCGCCCACGACGCCGAGGGTCTCGCCGGCCTTGACCTCGAAGTCGATGCCGTCGACCGCGTGCACGGCGCCGACCTGCCGCTGGAGCAGGCCCTTCTTGATCGGGAAGTGCTTCTGGAGCCCGGTCACCTTCAGCAGGGTCTCGCCGGGGGCGGCGTCCTTGGTGAGGGTGGCGCCGTCGCTCTGCGCGGGAAGGGTCACGGCTGTGTCCTTAGGGGTCTCGCTCACAGCTTCGGCGCAATCTCTTCGGTCCAGATACGCTCCCGCTGCTCCTGCGTCATGTGGCAGGCGGCCCAGTGCTGGCTGCCGACCTCGGTCAGCTCGGGGCGGACCGTGCGGGTGACGTTGTCCTTGGGGATGTCGGCGTACGGGCAGCGCGGGTTGAAGGCGCAGCCGGACGGGACGTTGATCAGGGAGGGCGGGGAGCCCTTGACCGGGATCAGGCGCTCCTGCTGCTCGCGGTCCAGGCGCGGCATCGAGCCGAGCAGGCCCCAGGTGTAGGGGTGGCGTGGCTCGTAGAACACCTTCTCCGCCGGACCGCGCTCGACGCAGCGGCCGCCGTACATCACCAGGATGTCGTCGGCGAGCTCGGCGACGACGCCCAGGTCGTGGGTGATGACGACGACCGCGGAGCCGAACTCCTTCTGCAGATCCCGGATCAGGTCGAGGATCTGCGCCTGGACGGTCACGTCCAGGGCGGTCGTCGGCTCGTCCGCGATGAGCAGCTCGGGGTTGTTGACCAGCGACATCGCGATCATCGCGCGCTGGCGCATACCGCCGGAGAACTCGTGCGGGTAGCTGTCCACCCGCTTGTCCGGCTGCGGGATGCCCACCCGGTCGAGCATCTCGACCGCGCGCTTCTTCGCGGTCTTCTTGTCGACGTCGTGGTGGATGCGGTACGCCTCCACGATCTGATGGCCGATCGTGTAGTACGGGTGCAGCGCGGACAGCGGATCCTGGAAGATCATCGCCATCTGGCGGCCACGCAGCTTGCGCACCTCGTCCGGGTCGGCGCTGAGCAGCTCGGTGCCGTCCAGCCAGATCTCACCGGAGATCTGCGCCTTGCGCTTGCCGTACTGTCCGGCCGTGTGCAGACCCATGATGCCGAGCGAGGTCACCGACTTGCCGGAGCCCGACTCGCCCACGATGCCGAGGGTCTTGCCCTTCTCCAGCTTGAAGGAGAGCCCGTCGACGGACTTGACCAGGCCGTCGTCGGTCGGGAAGTGCACCTTCAGGTCGCGCACTTCCAGGAAGGAGGTCGGGGCGGGCGAGGTGCTCGTGGGCTCGCCCACGGCCGCTCCGCTCTTGCTCAGTTCCGTCATGCGAGCCTCACTCGGGGGTCGATCACGGCGTACAGGACGTCCACCACGAGGTTGGCGATCAGCACCGCGAGAGAAGTGATCAGGGTGACGCCCAGAATGATGGGCAGGTCCTGGTTCTTGATGGCGGTCAGCACCGCCTGGCCGAGGCCCGGCAGGCTGAACGTCGTCTCGGTCAGGATCGCGCCGCCGATGAGGGCGCCGAGGTCCATGCCGAGCATGGTCAGGATGGGCGTCATCGTGGAGCGCATGGCGTGCTTGCCGATGACGACCTGTTCCTTGAGGCCCTTCGCGCGAGCCGTGCGGATGTAGTCCTCACCGAGGATCTCCAGCATGTTGGCGCGGGTGATCCGGGCGTACATCGCCGCGTAGAGGAACGCGAGGGTGATCCACGGCAGGAGCATGCTCTCGAACCAGCGGGCGGGGTCCTGGCTGAAGGGCACGTACTGAGCGTCGATCCAGTGCAGCCCGATGTCGAAGATCGCGACACTGAGCAGACCGGTGAAGTAGATGGGGAGGGAGACACCGCTGAGCGCGACGACCATCGCGCTGCGGTCCCACATGCTGCCCCGCTTCAGTGCGGCCAGCACACCCGCCGCGATACCGAAGACCAGCCACAGTACGGCGGCACCGAGCGCGAGACCCAGGGTCACCGGGAAGCGGTCGGTCAGCACCGGCCAGACGGCCTGCTCGCTGCGGAAGGAGTAGCCGAAGCACGGGGCCGAGCAGTGGGTGATGTCGCCGCCGGCCGCGTAGGTGCGGCCCACGAAGATGCCCTTGAAGAAGTGCCAGACCTGAATGAAGATCGGGTCGCTCAGACCCAGCTTCGTCCGCACCGCTTCCACCGCCGCGGGGTCGGCCTGCTTGCCCACGAAGCTCGTGGCGATGTCCACGCCCGCCCACTTGGGGACGAGGAAGAAGATGCTGAAGACCACCAGGATGATGACCACCAGCATCACTGCGGCGGCGAAGAGCCGCCTGAGGAGGTAAGCGAGCACAGCTAACGGCCCGCCGCGGGGCCGCGGGCCGCCGGAGGTCATCCGGGGCCCGCGGTCCCGCCGCGCCGGCCTTCACCTGCCTTTCGTGCCGTACGGCGGGTGTGCCGGGATTACTTCGAGGACTTCAGACCGATGTTGACGAAGTCGTAGTAGCCGCTGTACGCGTTCGTCGTGTACACGTTGCCGATCCGCGAGGAGCGCCAGTTCAGGAGCCGCTCGAAGGTGAAGGGCAGGTAGTACGCGCCGTCGCTCACCTTGTGGTTGATCTCCGTGGCGATCTGCGTCTTCTTCGCGTCGTTCAGTTCGGCGTTGTACTGGTCGAACAGACCGTCGATCGTCTTGTCCTTGATCAGAGCGTAGTTGTTGTTGCCGCTCTGCAGGATGTAGTGGCTGCTCCACAGCGGGATGCCGTAGCCCTGGACGGTCGGGAAGTCCGGGCCCCAGCCCATGATGATGATGCCGAGCTTCTTCTTGGCCACGTTCGACGGGGAGCCGATGATGCCGGCGCTCTGCGAGCCGTCGTACTGGTAGATGTCGGCCTGGATGCCGACCTTCTTCAGCGCCGCCTGCAGGGACGTGGCCGTGGCCACCTCCTGCGACTTGTTGTTGCGGACGGCGATGGTGGTCTTGAAGCCGTTCGGCTGACCGCAGGCCTTCAGCGCCTGCTTGGCCAGGTCGTCGTTGCCGGTCTTGTTGGCACCGGCGATCTTGTACGGGTCGTACTTCTGGCCCTCGCCACCGGGGATCGACGGCGGGAGCATGTTGGTGCCGATGTCACCACCGGCGATCGGGCCACCGCGGGCGGTCTGCAGCGACACGTGGTCGGCGGCGTAGATGACGGCCTTGCGGCAGTCGATGTTGTCGAACGGCTTGACGCTCTGCGGGAAGACCGCGTAGCGGATGAAGCCGGACACCGGGTTGTCCAGGTTGTCCTTGTGCTGCTTCAGGGCGATGGTGCGGCCCTGCGGGCCGAGGCCCGTCTGGCTGGCGTCGATGTCGTAGTCGCCGTTGATCAGGCGCTGGTCCATGTCGCTCTGGTTGGTGGAGATGTCCAGAGTGATCTTGTCCGGGTACGCCTTGCGGACCGGGTCCGAGGACGCCTTCCAGTTGGTGTTGCGCACCAGCACCAGCGACTTGCCCGGGGCGTACGACTGGAACTTGTACGGGCCGGAGGAGAACGGCTTCAGGCCGTACTTGGACTTGGTGTCCATGTCCTGGCGGACCGGCGAGGCCGTGACCATCGCCAGGACCTGCTTGAAGTCCGAGTTCGGCGTGGGCAGGTGGAAGACGATCGTCTTGGCGTCGGGCGTGTCGATCGCCTTCAGGCCGAGCTTGTCCTTCGAGGTGTCCTTGTACGGACCCTTGTAGGTGCCCTTGGGGTCGAGCATCTGCTGCAGGTAGATCGGGCCGCCGGACAGGACGTCCTGCGCCCAGACGCGCTCGATGCCGTACTTGATGTCCTGGGAGGTGATCGGCTTGCCGTCCTCCCACGTGATCCCGTCACGCAGGTGGAAGGTGTAGGTCTTGCCGTCGGTCGAGACCTGGCCCTCGTCCGTGGCGAGGTCGGGGGTGACCTCGGCGCCCTTGGCGCCCGGCTCGGTCTTGTAGGTGAGCAGCTGACGGCTGTAGTAGCGCGCGAAGTCCCACATGAAGCCGTAGTAACCACGCGTGGTGTCCCACGAGTCGGCGTCCTGCGCAGTGACGAACTTCAGCGTGCCGCCCTTCTTGACCTGATCGGCCTGGGCAACCTTGTTGTTCGCCGCGTCGAAGCCGGCCGCACCCGTCTTCGAACCGCCGCTGTCGCTGCCGCCGCCGCACGCCGCCATGGTCAGCATGCCGGCGACCGCGGCAGCAGCGGCCAACGCCTGCTTACGCCGCCCTGAGGTGCGTTGGGTAGTCACGATCTCGGATCCTCCGGTTTTGATGAGAGACCCCGTGGGAGTGCTCACGGGACGCTTGGGGTACGGCAGTTCAGCGCGATCCCTTCGGGTCCAGCGCGTCCCGCACGCCGTCGCCGAAGAGGTTGAAGGCCAGAACAGTGATGAAGATCGCCACGCCGGGGACGACCATGTACATGGGGTCCGAGTCGTAGTAGTCGATCGCAGTCGAGAGCATCTGCCCCCAGGAGGACGTGGGGGGCTTGACGCCCACGCCCAGGAAGCTGAGTGCCGCCTCGGTGAGGATGTTGGTGGGGATCATCATCGTCGTGTAGACGATGATCGGGGCGACGAGGTTGGGCAGCAGTTCCTTGAACAGGATGTAGAACCGCCCGGCACCCAGCGATCGGGCCGCCTCGACGTACTCGCGCTCGCGCAGCGAGAGGGTCTGGCCGCGCACCACGCGTCCGATGTAGGGCCAGCCGAAGAAGCCGATGACCAGGATCATCACGAACACGCGCACGCTGGAGCCGCTCAGGCCGAGCATCTCGTTCGGCATGACGGAGACCAGCGCGATGATGAAGAGCAGCTGCGGGAAGGCCAGCAGGCCGTCCATGACGCGGCTGATGACCGAGTCGACCCAGCCGCCGAAGAAGCCGGCCAGGATGCCGAGGATCGTGCCGAGCACCACGGCGACGATCGCGGACAGGAAGCCGACCAGGAGCGAGATCCGGGCGCCGTAGAGGATGCGCGCGAAGATGTCGCGGCCGTTGACCGGCTCGACGCCCAGCCAGTGATCGCCGCTGATGCCGCCCAGCGACCCCTTGGGGGTGCTGAACAGCGGGTCGATCAGGCTCTCGTGGTAGGCGTCGGGGTCCTGCCCGTAGAGGCCGGTGATCACCGGAGCGAGCAGCGCCAACACGACGAGTACGAGCACGACGATGCCGCCTGTGAGGGCGAGCTTGTCCCTCTTCAGGCGCTCCCAGGCGATCCGGCCCAGGGAACGCCCCTGTACGGCCTTGTCGCCGGCGCTGGCGACCGCCGCTTCTTCGGCCGCGCTCGGGGCCGCTTCTGCGGTCGGCTCGTGCAATGGTGCCGTCATCTGGCAGGGACCCCTCTCAACCGGCGGTAGCCGGCCCGCACTTTGCCGCGGTGGCGGCGTGATCAGTCCGTCGTACACGGGGGCGAACCCCTCTGGAGCGGGAGTCTTCAACGCTTTGGCGATCTGTTGCCAGACTTGGCGGTGAAAGGATGCGTAAACGTGATGCGGGCTGGAGGGTTCCGTTATCCGGACAGCGGGTAACGGCGGCCGGACGGGGATCATTTTGAACATTCCGCCCGGAACTGGATCTTCCGGCCCTATCTACGCGCGCAGACCGACTCCCGGCCCGGTACGAACCGGGCCTTCGTCTCAGTATCCGCCATGCGCCGGGGGGTAGCCGTACCCGGCCCCCGGGGCCTGGGCCGGAGCGGCCGCGTGAGCCTCGCGGTCGTAGAAGGGACGGGCGCTCGCGCGCATCCACAGCGCGACGGGGTCGTACTCGTCCGACATCGCCACCGTCGACACCGGCAGCCCGTCCGGGACGGCACCGATGGACTGCTGCATCATCGCCCGCACCGAGTCCACCGCGGGCGGGCTGGTGTCGTACACGTCCAGGCCGATGGCGAGGTACGGCGCCCCGAGCGCCGGCTGCACCCAGGCGCGGCGCAGCGAGCGGACGGCCGGGGTGCGGTGGGCGTTCTGTGCGAGCAGGGCGTAGAACTGCGGGATCTCGATCGCGGGCTCCGACATCCGCAGCGGGCCGGCGGCCTGGCGCTCCAGACCGGTGGCGATACGGCGCAGATCCAGCCAGGGGATGCCCACGCCGCCGCCCGGGGCGTGCGGATTGAGCCAGAGGCCGAAGTGGTCCGGGTAGAGGGTCCGGGCGACGTCCAGGCCGTCGACCACCTCGTACGATCTGTTCCAGCCGCTGGCGCTCAGCTCCTGCGCGGAGGTGACGCACGGGGCGTAGCCGTAGCCGTCGACCTCCATGTTTCCGTACTGGGCGTCCGGGGAGCCCGCCTGGCCGTGCCACAGGAGCATCCAGACCTGGCCGGAGCCGGGGGTCGCGAGTGCGCGGAGGAGTGCCTCATAGGCGTCGTAGCGCCCTGGCGTCACCTGGCGCAGCATGTTCTCGACCGTCCCGGTCGTGGTGCTGGCGCTCACGTGTGTGCCCCTTCTGGTGGTTGCCCCGCGTATGCCAACAGCTTAAGCGCCCGGGAGCTCGGGATTCGGTGGTCCGTTCCCCCTGGCAGCACTTACAGGTGATCCCTCGTATAGAAGGGCCGCACCTGTTCGCGCATCCACATCGCCACCGGGTCGTCCGTCACGTCCAGGAGGACCAGGTTGACCGGCCACTGGGTGGGGATCCTGGTGATGGCGCGGCTCAGGGCCTCCAGAGGGAGCGCTCTGATGTCACCCTCCCGCTGGGAGAGTTCGACGCCCACGAACATCACCGGGTCCGCCGTCTCGATGGCGGCGAGGCAGCGGCGGGCCGTGACGACCACGCCGGTTTCCGCGAACTCGGCGGACGCCGCGGCGAGGAAGTCGATCGGGTCGTCCTGCCAGTCCGGCTCGTAGAGCTTGACCCGGCCGCCGGAGGCGGGGCCGTCCAGCGGCGTGCGGCCCACGCGGCAGAGTTCGGCGACGGCGGGCGGCGGGAGCGGGATGCCGACCACACCGTCCGGGTTCACGGCGAGGCCGACCTGCGGGGGCAGTCCGCGGGCGAACTCGACGGCCGGGGTGACCGTGTACGACATGTGGTTGCCGACGACCTGACGGAACTGCTCCTCGGAGCTGAAGACCGGGACGTACGCCTGGCCGTCGATCTCCAGCGTGGGCACGTCGAGGGGGCCACTGTGCGGGCCGCCGCCGTTCGGCAGCGGCACCCAGAGGAAGCTGCGGCCGAGCACCTCCAGGATCCGGCCGCCCGCCGAGGGTATGCCGAGGGAGGCCGACAGCACCTCCTCCAGCTCGTTGCCGGGCCATCCGCCGTGCGGATGGGGGTGCGCCTGCATGGGAAAGTCCGCGGGAAGATCCGCTGGGAAGTCCATCTGTGTCCGACCGCCTGCTCAGAACCACTGCTGTGGCTGGAAAGGCTAGCGGGTGGCACGGACAAAGGGGTTGGTCCGTGCGTCAGCCCGCGAAATCGATCCTGCGCAGGACATCCGCCGCGTCCCGGTCCAGCAGCACCGCCGAGCCGACGCCCTCGGGCAGGTCGCCCCGCTCGACCGCGCGGATCAGCCGGGCCGCCGCCGTGCGGTGGCGCAGGAAGGCGTAGCGCGAGACGCCGCGGCCGCGCTCTCGCTGGCCCTCCAGGGCGGTGCCCGGCGTGACGTCGAGCAGCAGCAGATGCAGGGTGCCGCCGCGGCGGCGGGCCTCGCGCACCAGCCAGCCGCGCACCCAGGCCTGCGTACCGCAGTCGTGCACGACGGCCCCTGCGCCGCTGCGCAGGGCGCGGCGCAGTCCGGCGTAGTGGGCGAGGCGGACGAGGGGACGGTAGAGCGCGTAGGGCAGGAAGCGGGGCGTGCGGGCCTCCCAGCGGTCGCGGGCGTCCTGGGAGTCGATGCGGAGGCCGCGGACCGCGCGCTCCATCAGCGTGGACTTGCCGCTGCCGGGCAGGCCGGTGACCACCACGAGGTCACGGGGGCCGAAGAGCAGGGCGTGCGGGCTGTGCCCCGAGCGGTCGCGCAGATCGCGGACCACGGGTGCGGGTACGGGGCGGGCACCGCACACATCCCTGGCCGGGGCCGCGGGCTGCTTGGGCAGCGCGACGGCCGAGGTCGTGGCGTACACCGTGGTCCTGTTCACCGTGATCGTCCTTCCTGCGGGGTCAGGAAAGCTTCTCCCCACTGTTTGTAAAGGGAAGGTAATGCACGGCGTCTCGCGGTTGTGTTCGGTTCCGGCCACAGGCCAGTTACAAAAAGTGAGGTGCCGAACGAGGCGCCGGATGTGGCCCTGCCGCACGCGGACGAGGCGTGCAATGATGTGCGCGCCAACTGCATACCGGCCGTTTGAATCCGCGCGGGAGAGTCCCGGCAGCAGAGTCTGCTGGGCGCCGAAGGAGCAAGTCCCTCCCTTGAATCTCTCAGGCCCCGTTACCGCGCGGGCGAGGCACATCTGAAAAGCGGGCCGCCGTTCCCGGTGGTCCCACCCAAGGTGCAAGCCGTGCCGCATGCGGTCACGGCGAACCTCTCAGGTTCCGATGACAGATGGGGAGGAACGACCTCGCCCGTCATGCATTCCCCTTGGGAGACGACCGTCCGATGAGCAGCAACGCACCCCGTCACACCGCGCTCGATGCCCTGCATCGCTCGCTCGGTGCGACGATGACCGACTTCGCCGGCTGGGACATGCCCCTGCGCTACGGTTCCGAACGCGACGAGCACCTCGCCGTGCGGACGAAGGCCGGGCTCTTCGACCTCTCCCACATGGGCGAGATCACCGTCACCGGCCCGCAGGCAGCCGCCCTGCTCAACTACGCGCTGCTCGG
Source organism: Streptomyces sp. NPDC001157 (assembly GCF_053598255.1). Taxonomy (NCBI): domain Bacteria; kingdom Bacillati; phylum Actinomycetota; class Actinomycetes; order Kitasatosporales; family Streptomycetaceae; genus Streptomyces; species Streptomyces sp. NPDC001157. The sequence continues at coordinate 3,650 of NZ_JBSFJW010000061.1, read as the reverse complement.
CAACATCGCCTCCGTCGGCGTCGGCCGCGCCCGCTACACCATGATCTGCCGGGCCGACGGCGGCATCCTCGACGACCTGATCGTCTACCGGCTCGGCGAGACCGAGTACATGGTCGTCGCCAACGCCTCCAACGCCCAGGTGGTGCTGGACGCGCTGGTGGAGCGTTCGGCCGGCTTCGACGCCGAGGTGCGCGACGACCGGGACAACTACGCGCTGATCGCCGTGCAGGGCCCCGAGTCCCCCGGCATCCTGAAGTCGCTCACCGACGCCGACCTCGACGGCCTCAAGTACTACGCCGGCCTGCCCGGCACCGTCGCAGGCGTCCCCGCCCTCATCGCCCGCACCGGCTACACCGGCGAGGACGGCTTCGAGCTGTTCGTCGCCCCCGGTGACGCCGAGAAGCTGTGGCAGGCGCTGACCGAGGCGGGCGCGTCCGTCGGGCTGGTGCCCTGCGGGCTGTCCTGCCGGGACACGCTGCGCCTGGAGGCGGGCATGCCGCTGTACGGGCATGAACTGTCCACCTCGCTCACGCCGTTCGACGCCGGGCTCGGCCGGGTGGTGAAGTTCGAGAAGGAGGGCGACTTCGTGGGGCGCGAGGCGCTCCAGGAGGCGGCCGCCAGGGCTGCGGAGAACCCGCCGCGCGTCCTCGTGGGCCTGGTCGCCGAGGGCCGTCGGATCCCGCGCGCCGGGTACGCGGTCGTCGCGGGCGGCGAGGTGATCGGCGAGATCACCTCCGGCGCCCCCTCCCCCACGCTGGGCAAGCCGATCGCGATGGCGTACGTCGACGCGGCACACGCGGCGCCGGGCACCGAGGGAGTCGGCGTGGACATCCGGGGCAGCCACGAGCCGTACGAGGTCGTGGCGCTGCCGTTCTACAAGCGCCAGAAGTAGACACTGACCCAGACTGAGCGAGGGGGCTTTGTCCCCGGACGTGACCCCGCGCACATTTTCGCTGCTCACACGCGTTTTCAGCAGTCCCTCATTCATCAGCAATCCATCGCGTACAGGAGAATTCAGGTCATGAGCAACCCCCAGCAGCTGCGTTACAGCAAGGAGCACGAGTGGCTGTCGGCCGCCGAGGACGGCGTCTCGACGGTCGGCATCACGGAGTTCGCGGCCAACGCGCTCGGCGATGTCGTCTACGCCCAGCTTCCCGAGGTGGGCTCCGCCGTGACCGCGGGCGAGACCTGCGGCGAGCTGGAGTCGACCAAGTCGGTCAGCGACCTGTACTCCCCCGTCACCGGTGAGGTCACCGAGATCAACGAGGACGTGGTGAACGACCCGTCCCTGGTCAACTCGGCCCCCTTCGACGGCGGTTGGCTCTTCAAGGTCCGCGTCACGGAGGAGCCGGCCGACCTGCTCTCCGCCGACGAGTACACCGCCCAGAACGCCGGCTGAGGAGCCGTAGACGCATGTCCGTACTGAACACGCCCCTGCACGAGCTCGACCCGGACATCGCCGCCGCGGTCGACGCCGAGCTGCACCGTCAGCAGTCCACCCTCGAGATGATCGCGAGCGAGAACTTCGCGCCGGCCGCGGTCATGGAGGCGCAGGGCTCGGTGCTGACCAACAAGTACGCCGAGGGATATCCGGGCCGCCGCTACTACGGCGGCTGCGAGCACGTGGATGTCGCCGAGCAGATCGCCATCGACCGGCTCAAGGAGCTGTTCGGCGCCGAGTACGCCAACGTGCAGCCGCACTCCGGCGCCTCCGCCAACCAGGCCGCGCTGTTCGCACTGGCCCAGCCCGGCGACACCATCCTCGGCCTGGACCTCGCGCACGGCGGCCACCTCACCCACGGGATGCGGCTGAACTTCTCCGGCAAGCAGTTCAACGTGGTCGCCTACCACGTGGACGCGGCGACCGGCCTGGTCGACATGGCCGAACTGGAGAAGCTGGCCAAGGAGCACCGCCCCAAGGTGATCATCGCGGGCTGGTCGGCGTACCCGCGGCAGCTGGACTTCGCCGCCTTCCGGCGGATCGCCGACGAGGTCGGCGCCTACCTGTGGGTCGACATGGCGCACTTCGCGGGCCTGGTCGCGGCCGGGCTGCACCCCAACCCGGTCGAGCACGCCGACGTGGTCACCTCCACCACCCACAAGACCCTGGGCGGGCCGCGCGGCGGCATCATCCTGGCCCGCCAGGAGTTCGCCAAGAAGCTCAACTCCTCGGTCTTCCCCGGTTTCCAGGGCGGCCCGCTGGAGCATGTGATCGCGGCCAAGGCGGTGTCCTTCAAGGTCGCCGCGTCCGAGGAGTTCAAGGAGCGCCAGCGCCGCACCGTCGAGGGCGCCCGCATCCTGGCCGAGCGGCTGACCGCCGCGGACGCCCGCGCGGCCGGGGTGAACGTGCTGTCCGGCGGCACCGACGTGCACCTGATCCTGGTCGACCTGCGCGAGAGCGAGCTGGACGGGCAGCAGGCCGAGGACCGCCTCCACGAGGTCGGCATCACCGTCAACCGCAACGCCGTCCCCGACGACCCGCGCCCGCCGATGGTCACCTCCGGCCTGCGCATCGGCACCCCGGCCCTGGCCACCCGCGGCTTCACCGCCGAGGACTTCACCGAGGTCGCCGACGTCATCGCCGAGGCGCTCAAGCCGTCGTACGACACGGAAGCCCTCAAGGCCCGGGTCAAGGCCCTCGCCGACAAGCACCCGCTGTACCCCGGTCTGAACAAGTAGTTCCTTTTTGTGGGGTGTCCTGGACACTCGTAGGTGAGCGGGACACCCCACCCCTTTGTTCCACCCCGTTCTGAGGAGTCACCGTGGCCATCTCGGTCTTCGACCTGTTCTCGATCGGCATCGGCCCGTCCAGCTCCCACACGGTCGGCCCGATGCGCGCGGCACACATGTTCGCGCGACGCCTGCGCAACGAGGAGCTGCTGGGCTCCGTCGCGTCCATACGTTCCGAGCTGTACGGCTCCCTGGGCGCCACCGGCCACGGCCACGGCACCCCCAAGGCGGTGCTGCTCGGCCTGGAGGGCGCCTCGCCGCGCACGGTGGACGTGGAGACGGCGGACGAGAGGGTGGCGGCGATCAGGTCGTCCGGCCGGATCCGGCTCCTCGGCGAGCACGAGATCCCGTTCTCCTTCGACGACGACCTGAAACTGCACCGCCGCAAGGCCCTCCCGTACCACGCGAACGGCATGACCCTGTGGGCGTTCGACGCCTCGGGCGCGGAGCTGCTGTCGAAGACGTACTACTCGGTCGGCGGCGGCTTCGTCGTCGACGAGGACGCGGTCGGCCAGGACCGCATCAAGCTGGACGACACGGTGCTCAAGTACCCCTTCCGGACGGGCGACGAGCTGCTGCGCCTGACGAAGGAGACGGGCCTGTCCATCTCCGCCCTGATGCTGGAGAACGAGCGGGCCTGGCGCACCGAGGACGAGATCCGCTCGGGGCTCCTCGACATCTGGCGGGTCATGCAGGCGTGCGTGTCCCGCGGCATGTCCCGCGAGGGCATCCTGCCCGGCGGTCTGAAGGTGCGGCGCCGGGCCGCGGTCTCCGCCCGCCAACTCCGCGCCGAGGGCGACCCGTTGGCGCACGCCATGGAGTGGATCACGCTCTACGCGATGGCGGTGAACGAGGAGAACGCGGCGGGCGGGCGCGTCGTCACCGCCCCCACGAACGGCGCCGCGGGCATCATCCCGGCC
>NZ_JBSFJW010000060.1:0-32460 GCF_053598255.1 Streptomyces sp. NPDC001157 | reverse complement strand
CGGGGAGGCGCCGTAGATCTCCTGGATCACGAAGGGGGAGGCGGATATGTAGGCGCGGTCCCGATCGGGACCGCCCTCCCCCATGTACCGGCGAACGTCTCAGCGGACGCCGCGCGGGCCGGGCGGCAGTGCGGCCGGTACGCGCTGCCACTGCGTCTGCTGCCGGGCGCTGTAGGCCCCGGCGCTGTAGGCGCTGTACGAACTGCTGAACGACCCCGGCCGATGACCTCCGTGCTGCTCCGAACTGGTCGGAATGTTCCCGAAGGCGACGAACCCCAGGTTCTCCTCGCCGCTGCGGTCACCGGGCAGCGTGCGGAAGGACTTGACGTACTCGGACCAGAGCGCGTCGTAGATGGGCGTGGCCGAGTGGCTGCCCGAAATGTCCTGGGCCGAGCGGGCGGAGGGAATCGGCTGGAAGGACTGGCGGCGGGGGATGTCGTATGCGTGCACGTATGTCCAAACGACCCCGAACTTCAAGGGATGCGGTTGATATCCGCCTCTTTGGGTGATCTCATGTGCCCGCGAGCGGCATGGCGACGCCGACCAGCTTCCCGTTGGCCGCCGCCTTGTCCAGCGCGTCCCGCAGCAGGTCCTCCCGGGGCTGACGCCCGATGGACCCCACCGGCGCGGCGAACATGAGCACCTGCTGGTGCTTGTTGGCGGCGGCCCGCCAGCCGTCGGTCACCTGCAGCGGCTGATGCGCCTGCCACCACGCCACCGGCTGCCCGCCGTTCGTGCCGGGCTGCAGTACGGCGTGCAGCTGGCCCATGGCCACCAGCACCGACCAGCCGTGCAGCACGGGCGGTACCTCGGACAGCTCCATGAGCGGCATGAACCCCTGCTCGATCAGCAGCGGCAGGAAGTCGTCGCCGAGCCCGGTCGTGCCCGGCCGCACGATGGGCCCGGTCGGCTCGACGACCAGCGCAGGGTGCAACTCCCCGGCGATCAGGACCAGGCCGCTGGTCACACCGAGCACGGCCTGCTCGGGGACGACCTGGTCGGGGTCCAGGTCCACGGTGTCCCCGGAGATGGACCGCACGGCCCCCTGGAGCTGCTCCTCGGTGACCTGGACGACCTGCGAGGGCAGGCAGGTGGCGTGGGCGAAGGCGAGGACGGCGGTCTCCTCGCCGACGAACAGGACGGTGCTGGTGCGCTCCTGTTCGGAGTCGCCCGGGGTGCGGCAGGAGGTGCAGTCGTAACTGCCGGGGGCGTTCTCTCCGGCGAGCAGCCGGTCGGCTTCTTCGTCGCCGATCTCGGCGCGTACCTCGTCGCTGACGTCGAGCATGCGCGGCACGGGTGGCTCCCCTCGGGAAGTGTGAACCGGGCGGGTCCCGGGCTCATGAAGAAGACAACGGGTGATCTGTGGCGGGAGTCACGCTCCAGGGCGAACGGAATCGAACCATCCACCGCGCAGGGTCACCGCAGGTGCGGAATCGGGCACTCACCGTCAATTCCTTGGAAATCAAAGGAAGTTGGTTGCGTGAAGTGGGTCACAGATCGTCACGACCCGTGGTCGACAAATCAGGAAATCAGCGAATTAAGTGGGTGGCCGGAAAGTGACGATACCCGCGGTAACGGCGAACTGGCCTGGAATGACAAGCAGTTGGTTGCTGACGCCTCGACAGGCTCCTTAGATTCCTCCGCCGTGTGCAACGAGCACCGCTCGGGAACGTCCGCCGACCGCACCAGCCAGCACCACCAGCAGAACGCGATCACCGGCGGACGGGGCGGAGCGCGGCGACCGGCCCATGTGCCGTGAGCGCGCCCCGCCTTGGGGGAGCCCGGGTGTTTCGAGAGGGAAATTCATGTCCGAGTGTGCCGATACCACCCGCGACAACGTCCGCAGGAACCGTACGACGGCGCTCCTCGCCGGGGCGGCACTGCTCGCCCCGCTCGGGCTGCTGGCCGCGACCGGCAACGCCGCGGCGGCGGACGGCGGGGTGTGGGACCGCATCGCCCAGTGCGAGAGCGGCGGCAACTGGCACATCAACACCGGCAACGGCTACTACGGCGGGCTGCAGTTCTCCGCCGGCACCTGGCGCGCGTACGGCGGCACGGCCTACGCGTCGACGGCCGCCGGGGCGTCCAGGGAACAGCAGATCGCGGTGGCCACCAAGGTCCAGCACGCCCAGGGTTGGGGTGCCTGGCCGGTCTGTTCGGCACGGGCCGGAGCGTACGGCAGCGCACCCGCGGCCTCCTCCGGCTCCCGGGCCACCAAGTCCTCGACGGTCGCCAAGCCGAAATCGGTCACCAAGTCGAAGCCGTCGAAGACGCCGGTACGTTCGACGGGCCACACGGCGCGCAGTGCCTCCCGCGGCGACTACACCGTCCGCGAGGGCGACACCCTGAGCAAGATCGCCGCCCGGCACGGGACCACCTGGCAGCGGCTGTACGCCGCCAACAAGGCCGTCATCGGCGGTGACCCCAACCTGATCGTGCCCGGGCAGCAGCTCGACCTCTGAGCCGCGCCCCCGCACCGGGTGGGCCCCGTCCGGTCGTCCGACCGGGTGGGGCCTTCGGCCCATCGGACGCGCCGGAGCGGTCGCAGGCCGCTCACTGCTTACCGTGGCCCGATGTTCCGCATGCACCGTACGCAGCTCGCACTCGCGCTGGCCGCCGCCCTGTTCAGTGCCCTCGTCCCGGTCACGGCGCAGGCGGCACCACCGCCCCCGCTGCCGGGAACGCTACCGCTGCGCCTCTCCTACGCCTGCGCCAAGGACCACTGGCCCTGGGGCTGCATCGCGGACTGCGAGAGCGGCGGGCGGTGGGACATCAACACCGGGAACGGCTTCTACGGCGGGCTGCAGTTCCGGCAGTCCACCTGGAAGTACTTCGGCGGGCTGAAGTACGCCCGCCGTGCGGATCTCGCCACCCGTGAGGAGCAGATCGCCGTCGCCGAGAAGGTGCTGGCCGCCCAGGGATGGGAGACCTGGCCTGCCTGCTCCCAGCGCTACCGGCTCCAGGGGCGCGTGCACGCCGTGCACGCCGGCGAGACGCTGGTGTCGATCGCGGACAGGTACGGCGTCGACGGCGGCTGGCTGTCGCTGTACCGGGCCAACAGGGACATGGTCGGTGAGCATCCGACCCGGCTGAACGTCGGTACGCAGCTGCTCATCCCGCGGGGTTCGGCCCGCGCCCAGGAGCGGTACCAGGACTTCGAGGAGGCCGGCCCGCCCCTGACCGACGACGACGCTCCCGTTCGCCCGCCTCTCCGCTGAACACGACGGTGCCGCGGCGCAGTTCGTACACGATCACTCCTCTCCGGTCCTGGAGTGCGGGCGGCAGCCGCTGCTCGGCGATGACGACGCACGCGTCGACGGCGCCCAGCAGGTCGTAGGTGCGGGCCGCGACCGCGGGAGACATGCCCTGCGCGGGCTCGTCGACGAGCACCACGCGCGCGCGTGCCAGCAGGGCGCGGGAGAGGGCGAGCATGCGCTGCTCGCCGCCGGAGAGGGTGCCGGCGCGGCGCGTGAGCAGGGGCTCCAGCTGCGGGTAGGCCTCCAGGGCGAAGCCGTGGTCCGTGGCCGCCAGTTCGAGGTTCTCGTGCACGGTGAGGGAGCCGAACACGGCCTGCCGCTCGGGAACCAGGCACAGCCCCCGCCGGGCCCGTTCGTACGCCGGTGTCCGGCTCACGTCGACGCCGTCCCACACCACCGCGCCGGCGGACAGCGGTACGACGCCCGCCAGCGCGCGCAGGGCGGTCGTACGGCCGGATCCGTTGCGGCCGAGCAGGACGGTGAGACCGGGGCCGGGGGCGGCGAGGGTGATGCCGTGCAGGGCCTCCAGGGGGCCGTAACGCACGCGCGCGTGCCGCAGGGAGATGGTCATGTGCCCACCTCCCCGGTACCCAGGGCGTCGAGTACGTGTCCGGGCGGGCCGGAGGCGACGATGCGGCCCGCGGTCATGACGTGCACGACGTCCGCGAGGTCGGCGACCAGGTCGAGGTCGTGCTCGACCACGAGGAGAGCGGTGCCGTCGGCCGCCAGGGCCTTCAGTACCCGTGCCAGAGCGGCTACTTCGGTGCTGTCCAGGCCGGCGGCCGGCTCGTCGAGCAGCAGTACGCGGGGGCTGCCCGCGAGGGCTCTGGCCAGTTCTACGCGGCGCAGCGTGCCGGTGGGGAGGTCTGCGGCGGGCCGGGTTCGTACGGGGCCGTCGAGGCCGAGCAGCCGCAACGCCCGGTCGACGGCGGCCGGATCGTGCAGCCGGCCCTGTTCGGCGCCCACGCGGACGTTCTCGGCCACCGTCAAGGACGGGAAGACGGCGAGTTGTTGGAAGGTGCGGGCGATTCCCAGGTGGGTTCGGGTGTGGGCGGCGAGCCGTGTGATGTTCCTTGTGCCCAGGCGGACTTGGCCTTGGGTGGGGCGCAGGGTGCCCGCCAGGCAGTGGAACAGGGTGCTCTTTCCGGCCCCGTTGGGGCCGACGATTGTGGTGATCTGTCCCGGGGGGACGGTGAGGTCGACTCCGTCGAGGGCCTGGAAGCCGTCGTAGCGGGCGTGGAGTTCGTGGGCTCGGAGGGTCGGTGCGTGCGCGTGCGCGGGTGCGTGGGGGTGCACCCGGCCTTCGGCCGGGTTTGGGTTCCCACCCGCACCATCCGTGCGGCTTTCGTTGTCGGGTGCGGGTGGCCCCTGTGGGGGCTGGGCGCCGTCGGCGGCTGCCGGGTGTTTTCGTGGGGGACCAGCGCCTGCCGGCGCAGGCTGCCGGGCAGGTCGTCGTTCCGTGGGGCGCAGCCGTGCCCGTACGCGCATCCCCAATGGCGTCAGCCGTGCCCGCCGTCGCAGCCGCAGGCCCGCCGCCGCTGCCCGCAGGGCCTCGTACGGGCCGCCGGGGAAGCGGCCGACCAGCACCGCCAGCACGCCGATCAGGGCCGCCGCCACGCCGCCCCGCGCGCCCGCGTCGAGGCCCACCAGGAGGGCGGCCGCCGCCAGGGCGCCCAGGGTGCTGTCGGCGCCCAGGACCACGACGGCGGCGAACCACAGCAGGCTGCGCACCGGGTCGTAGGCGCCCGGGTCGAAGGCCCGCAGGCCCATGCCGAGCATGCCGCCGCCGAGCGCGGCCAGGGCGGCGCCCGAGACGAAGGCCAGGAGCTTGAGCGAGGGGACCCGGACTCCGGCTGCCGAGGCGCCCGACTCGTGGTCGCGCATGGCGGCCAGGGCCCGGCCCGTGCGGCCTCGGCGCAGCGCCCGCGTGGCCAGCAACGCGGCGGCCAACAGGGCCAGTTCGAGGACGTAGTAGGCACGGTCGCCGTCGAAGCCCGCCGGGCGGTCCAGGGAGAGGCCGGACGTGGCGTACGGCTGCGCGAAGACGAAGCGGCTCACGCCGACCCCCACCGCGAACGTGGCGAGCGCGAGGGCGAGGCCCTGGCGGCCGATCGCCGGCCAGCCCGTCAAGAGGCCCAGGGGAGCTACCAGCACGACCGCCGCCGCCAAAGCGGCCAGTTCGGGCAGGCGCGGCAGCCCGGGAAAACGGCCCGCCGCCAGGAGGGCCGTGAACAGGGTGCCCAGGCCCGCGTACGCGGCCTGTCCGAGGGAGATCTGGCCGCCCCGGCCGGTGACCACCACCAGGGACAGCAGGACCACTCCCAGCGCCGGCACCTGGACCGAGGTGTGCAGGTCGGAGCCCGCGAAGCCCAGGGGGAGCAGGAACAGGACGACGGCCACTATCCATGCGCCCGGCGGTGTCGGCACGCGTGCGGTGGCCGTGCGGGGGAGCGCGTCGCGGGTGCCGATCCGCGGCAGCACCAGGGCTGCGACCAGCAGGGCCACCACGAACAGGTTCGCGCCCACCGCCTGCAGCAGAGGCTCGCCCCAGCCGGAGGGATGCAGCCGCGTCAGCTGGCTCTGCGCGATCCCGATGCCCAGCGCCACGACGACGGCCACCGGCAGGTTCCGCATCCGCGCCGCCACCGCGACCGCCACCACCTCCATGACGAGCAGCGGCAGACCGTACGGGTCCAGGCGCACGTACGGCGCCAGCAGCACGCCCGTCAGGCCCGCCGTGAACGAGCCGAACGCCCAGCCCGCCGCCGCCACCCGGTCCGCGTCGATCCCGCCGAGCACCGCCAGCTGCCGGTCGTCGACCACGGCCCGCAGCTCCCGCCCGAACCGCGTCCCCCGGATCACCGCGCCGACGCCCACGGCCAGCACGAGCACCACGGCCAGCTGGCCCCAGGGGTCCTCCGACACCAGTTCCGGAGCGTCGTCCCGTGCCCCCTGCCCCCACACCAGCGCCGCCCCGCCCACCAGCAGCACGAACACCCCGATGGACGCGACGAGCGTCTGCGCCGGGTCGCCGCCCAGGACGGCGAGCGGCCGGAAGACGAACCGTTCCAGGGCCACACCGATCGCCGGGGCCAGGACGACGAGCGTCACCGTCGCCCCCAGCCACAGCGGCCAGCCCCACGCGACCACACACTGCCGCAGCACATACGCGCACACCATCGCGATCGCGCCGTGCGCGAAGTTGAGCACGCCGGTCGCGCGGTACGTCACGATCAGGCCGATCCCGGTGAGCGCGGCCGCGCTGCCGACGGAGAGTCCGGCGAGCGTGAGGTCGTATGTGAGGGAGGACATCGGGAGGCTTCAGTCGGTCTCGTCGGCGGGTTCGCAGATCGGGCACGGGCCGAGCTCGCCGCTCTGCAGCAGTTTCGCGTCGACCGGTACGGCCTCCGCCTTCCCGGCGACCAGCGGGCAGTCCGCGCGATGCCACAGTGTGCCGCCCGGCACCATCAGCAGGTCACCGCTGACCGCGAGGGGTAGGGCGGCCGCCTGCCGGGACTCGTCGGCGTCGGCGGACTCGGCGGCGACCAGGAGGCCGTACAGCTCCTCGACGCGGGCGGCGGCGAGCGCGCCGCGCCCGTGGGTGAGCAGCACGGATCCGGCGATGATCAGCGCGGCGCCGGGGACCGTGCAGGAGGCGAGATAGGGCAGCTGACGCTCGGCGTAACGCTCACCGGAGATGCCGTACCAGCCGATGACGCACAACACCGCACCCGCGGCGAGCGCGGCCCAGCCGGCCCACAGGACGGGGTGCACGGTTCGCAGTCGGGCTGTCCGCATAACTGGCTCCCACACGTCGCGTTTCTGTGCATGTGCCTGTCCATGTCAGCCAATGGCTTGCACTATGCCTCCTGGAAGCTGACCCTGAAAGCACCGGGCGCACCTTGCCCGGACCGACACCCGGTGGTGAGCCAGATGGTTCTCGGGAGCGACCTCAGGCGGGGGAAGGTACGAAGGGGGCGCGGCCCAAGGGCGGCGGGACGGGGCACGGCGTTCGCGGCCGCCCTTGTTCTCATCTTCGCCCCGGTGCTCGCGGCCTGCAGCGACAACAGCGGCGGCGGGAGCGAGAGCACACCCCCCACGCCGTCCGTGGAGAAGACGACGAGCGCACCGGCCACCGCGCCCGCGGATCCGGCCGCCGCCACGAAGGAGATCAAGCAGAACTGGGCGAAGTTCTTCGACCCGAAGACGCCCGTCAAGGACAAGCTGGCCGTCCTGGAGAACGGCGACAGGATGGCACTGGTCCTGAAGGCCTTCGGCGGTGACCAGCGCGGCGGGCAGGTGCAGGCCCAGGTGACGAAGGTCGACTTCACCTCGCCCACCAAGGCGACCGTGACGTACAACCTGACCCTCAAGGGCGCCACCGCCCTGCCGAACGCCTCCGGGACGGCCGTCGAGCAGAACGGCACCTGGAAGGTCTCCGTGAACACCCTCTGTGCACTGGTCGGCATGAGCGGCAATGCCTCGGCGTCGGCTCTCCCCGGCTGCTGAGTGCGCTGCCGCGGCGCTGCTGCTCCTGCTGGGCACGGCCTGCGGCAGCCGCCTGCCGGAGAGCGACTTCGAGCACGGCGGCCGGACGAACGCGCCCGCGCCCAGCGGCGGCACGCCCGTCCGCGTCGGCATCATCACCAGCGCCACCAGCCCCGTAGGCGGCAACACGTTCACCGGCCCGCGCGACGGCGCCAAGGCCTACTTCGACCGCCTCAATGCGCGCGGGGGCATCGACGGGCGCCCCGTCGAGGTGCGGGAGTGCGACGACGGCGGCAGCGGCGTCGGCAACAACACCTGCGTGCACCGGCTGATCGACGAGGACCAGGTCGTCGCCCTGGTCGCCACCACCGCCCTGGACTACGCGGGCGCCTCCCGCGTCTCCCACGCGCGCGTGCCCGACATCGGCGGCCAGCCCATCGGCGCCGCCTACGACACCTGGCCGCACCTCTACGGCATCTACGGCAGCCTCGCCCCGAGGAACGGCACCCCCGGCTGGGACGGGGAGCTCTACGGCGGCACGGAGGTCTACCGCTACTTCAAGCGCGAGAAGGGCGCCCGCACGGCCGCCGTCGTCTCCTACAACCAGGCCGCGTCGGCCGCCTACGCCCGTCTCGTCGAGCAGGGCCTGAAGGCCGAGGGCTACAAGGTGGTCACCGAGCAGGTCGACTTCGCCCTGCCCAACTTCCGTGCCGCCGCGGCCGACTTGAAGGAGCAGGGCGCCGACCTGGTCTTCGACGCGATCGACACCCACGGCAACGCCCAGCTGTGCAAGGCGATGGACGAGGTCGGCGCCGAGGTCACCGCCAAGGTCACCAACGTGCAGAACTGGACGTCCACCGTCCCCGACGACTACAAGGACTCCCCGCGCTGCCGCAACGCCCTCTGGGCGACCGGCTCCAGCCGCAACTACGAGGACACGGCCAACGCGGCCGTACGCGAGTTCCGGGACGCCACCAAGGGCCTGAAGACGCACTCCCAGTGGCAGTTGGAGGGCTGGGCGGCCGCCATGTGGTTCACGGACGCGGCGAAGTCCTGCGCACAAACGGGCATCACGCGCGCGTGCGTCGACGCCTTCATGAACCGCAGTGAGAACTACACCGCGGGCGGCCTGCTGGTTCCCGTCGTCTTCGAGCGGCTGGCCGAGCCGCCGAAGGACCGCCGGACCTGTCTGTCGGTGGCCCGCTGGCAGGACGGCCGGGGCTGGGTGTCCCAGGGCGACATGAACAGCAACTGCTTCGACGTGCCGCAGCTCTCCTACCAGCCGTAGTCCGGTATCGGCCGTGGTCCGGGTAAAGGGCAACCAAAGTGCCTGTTCGCCGGTCTGACCAAGAAGCACAGGCCGAGAAGGGATCCGTACCGCATGACGACGGTGGCTCCGCAGTCCACACCGCTGCGCGCCGACTGCATCGCCGACTCCGCGGGCGGCCTGACCTTCGACGTCCGCGCGGTCGGGGACACGGCCACGGCCCTGCTCGTGCTGCGCCGCCGCGACAGCCACGACGAGGTGTACCTGCCGCTCACCCCCGCCGCGGACGGCCGGCTGCGCGCCGCGCTGCCCAGCATCGTCGCCCTCCCCGAGGGCCGCTGGGACGCCTACGCGCGCGTGGACGCCGGCGAGCCGCGCCGTCTGGCGCCCGGCGTCACGGATCTGCGCTCGCTCGCCGCCCGGACCCCGAGCGGCTCCGGCGGCCACGTCGCCGTCCGCATCCCGTACGCGACCCGGCAGGGCAACCTCACCGTCCGCAGCTGGCTGCGCGCCCCGCACGCCGAGGCGGGAGAACTGCGGGTCAAGCAGGGCGTGCTGACGGTGCCGGGACGGATGTACGGCATCGGGCTCGGACCGGACGCCCATGCCGAGCTCCGCGGCCGGCACGCGCCCGTCCCGGTGCGCCGGACCGAAGTCCTCGCCGACCGCACCGAGTTCCGCTTCAAGGTGGTCTACGGCGCCCTGGAGCCGGGCCTGTGGGACCTGTGGCTGCGGCCCGCAGGGGAGGCGGGACCGGCGGTGCGGGTCGCGCGGCTGCTCGACGACGTGGCCGACAAGAAAGCCGTGTTCGCCTATCCACGCGTGCGCGTGGACGCGCCGTACGGCCCCGTGGAGGCCGGGCCGTACTACACGCGGGACAACGACCTGTCCGTGTCCGTCACCGCGGTGACCGCTGCTCTTTAGGACAGCAGCGGTCCGCAACGGCTGGCAGACTCGGACCCATGTTGGAGACCTCGGCACGACTGCTGCGTCTGCTCTCGCTCCTCCAGGCCCACCGCGAGTGGTCCGGCGCCGACCTCGCGGACCGCCTCGGTGTCACGCCGCGCACCGTGCGCCGGGACGTGGACCGGCTGCGCGAGCTGGGCTATCCCGTCAACGCCAGTCCCGGCACCGGCGGCGGCTACCAGCTGGGCGCGGGCGCCGAGCTGCCGCCGCTGCTCCTGGACGACGACGAGGCGGTCGCCGTCGCCGTCGGGCTGCGCACGGCCGCCGGGCAGGGCATCGAGGGCATCGGCGAGACCTCCGTACGGGCCCTCGCCAAGCTGGAGCAGGTGCTGCCGGGCCGGCTGCGCCGCCGCGTGGGCGCCCTGAACGCCTTCACCGTGCCGATGCTGCGCGGCCCGCAGCCCTCCGCCGTCGACCCGGCCGTCCTGACCGAACTGGCCAACCTCTGCCGGGACTCCGAACGCCTGCGCTTCGAGTACAGCGACCACGCGGGTGCTTCCAGCCGCCGTACCGTCGAACCCCACCGTCTGGTGTGCTCCGAGCGCCGCTGGTACCTGGTCGCCTGGGACCTCGACCGCGCGGACTGGCGTACGTTCCGCGTCGACCGCATCACGCCGAAGCCGCCGCACGGCCCGCGCTTCGCCCCGCGCACCCCGCCCGCCGAGGACCTCGCCGCGTATGTCTCGAAGGGTGTCTCCACGCGCGCGTACGCCACACATGCGGTCGTCCGGCTGCTCGCGCCCCTGGCGGAGGCCGCCGAGCGCATCTCGCCCTCGGCGGGGCAGCTGGAGGCGGACGGCCCGGACCGCTGCATCCTGCGCACCGGGGCCGCAAGCCTCGACGTCATGGTGATTCACGTGATGATGACGGGCTTCGACTTCGAGGTCCTGGAGCCCGCCGAGCTCACCGAGGCGATCAGGACCGCCCGGGACCGCCTGTCTCGCGCTCTTCTCCCTCAGGCTCCTCGGGCGTCGCCGCGAACTCGGGATGGTGCAGGTCGAACGCCGGGGACTCGGAGCGGATCTTCGGCAGGACCGTGAAGTTGTGCCGCGGCGGCGGGCACGAGGTCGCCCACTCCAGTGAGCGGCCGTAGCCCCAGGGGTCGTCGGTCTCGACCCTCTCGCCGTACTTGGCGGTCTTCCAGACGTTGTAGAGGAACGGCAGCGTCGACATGCCGAGCAGGAACGCGCCGATCGTCGAGACGGTGTTGAGGGCCGTGAAGCCGTCCGCCGCGAGATAGTCGGCGTACCGCCGTGGCATGCCCTCCGCGCCCAGCCAGTGCTGCACCAGGAAAGTGGTGTGGAAGCCGACGAAGAGCGTCCAGAACTGGATCTTGCCCAGCCGCTCGTCGAGCATCTTGCCGGTGAACTTGGGCCACCAGAAGTAGAACCCGCCGAAGATCGCGAAGACGACCGTGCCGAACACGACGTAGTGGAAGTGCGCCACCACGAAGTAGGTGTCCGAGACGTGGAAGTCCATCGGCGGCGACGCCAGGATCACTCCGGTGAGGCCGCCGAACAGGAAGGTCACCAGGAAGCCGCACGCCCACAGCATCGGTGTCTCGAAGGACAGCGAGCCCTTGATCATCGTGCCGATCCAGTTGAAGAACTTCACGCCGGTGGGCACGGCGATCAGGAACGTCATGAAGGAGAAGAACGGCAGCAGCACCGCGCCGGTGACGAACATGTGGTGCGCCCACACCACCACCGACAGCCCGGTGATCGCCATCGTCGCCCCGATCAGCGTGAGATAGCCGAAGAGCGGCTTGCGGCTGAAGACCGGGAGGATCTCCGTGACGATGCCGAAGAACGGCAGCGCGATGATGTACACCTCGGGATGGCCGAAGAACCAGAACAGGTGCTGCCACAGCAGCGCCCCGCCGTTGGCCGCGTCGAAGACCTGGGCGCCGAACCGCCGGTCCGCCTCCAGACACAGCAGTGCGGCCGCCAGCACCGGGAACGCCATCAGGATCAGGATCGACGTGAAGAGGGTGTTCCAGGTGAAGATCGGCATCCGGAACATCGTCATGCCCGGGCAGCGCATCCCGATGATGGTGGTGATGAAGTTGACCGCGCCGAGGATCGTGCCGAAGCCCGCCAGTGCGAGCCCCATGATCCACAGGTCGGGTCCGACACCGGGCGAGCGCACCGCGCTGTTGAGCGGCGCATAGGCGAACCAGCCGAAGGCGGCCGGACCGCCGGGCACGATCAGCGAGCCGAGCACGATCAGGCCGCCGAACAGGAAGAACCAGTACGACAGCATGTTCAGCCGCGGGAAGGCGACGTCGGGGGAGCCGATCTGCAGCGGCATCAGCTCGTTGGCGAAGCCCGCGAACATCGGCGTCGCGAAGAGCAGCAGCATGATCGTGCCGTGCATGGTGAACAACTGGTTGAACTGGTTGTTGTCCATGATCTGCAGCCCCGGCCGGGCGAGTTCGGCGCGCATCAGCAGCGCCATCACCCCGCCGGTGAGGAAGAACAGGAACGAGGTGATCAGGTAGAGATGCCCGATCTTCTTGTGGTCGGTGGTCGTCAGCCAGTCGACGATCACCCGGCCCTGACTGGTCCGCACGGGTCGCGTCGCCGCCTGCACGGTCTGGGTCCCCATCGCTCGCTCGCCCCTTCGCTCGTCGCGCCCCGGGTCCGCTGATGCCCGCGCCACCCCCGCCCGCGAGCTCACGTCATGATGCGCGCGCCGTCGCGCGCTCCGACAGGGGGCGTGCGGGGGTTCTGTGCTGGAACCGTGCATTTCCTACGTGGTGTCAGCTCTCACGAACCCGCCCGGAATCGGACCGGAAAGAAGTCCGGGATCAGTTCTCACGGCACTTTCCGACGGCCCTATTCGCACAGCGGCCGCGACACGCGGGAATTACGTTCGATTACCTGCGGAAGGCCTACGGAACTGGTACGGAACCGCCCGTACGTGTGACGCCCGCTGCAGAGAAGTTGATGTCACGTGAGCCGAAACACGTGTCGTGATCCTGTGACAGAAGTGTGACCGGAGGGGGATACGGGACCTGTGGGACCGCCCCGCCTTCCCCGGCCGCGGGACAGGGCCTAGCGTGACGGTATGGCACCGATTCCCACTCCGCAGGCGGAGCCCCAGGACAGTCCGGACGCGTATGTCGGCCTCGATGCGACCGGCGCCGAGCGGCGCGCGCGGGAGCGCGGCTGGTCCACGGTGCGCTCGCTGCCGCCGGGGTCGATCATCACGATGGAGTACCGCACGGGCCGGATGAACTTCGAGGTGGAGAACGGCCGGGTGGTGCGGGCCTGGAAGGGCTGACATCTGCACGAAGGCCCGGCTCCCGAAACGGGAACCGGGCCTTCGCTGTGCGGGAGTGGTTGTGCGTACCGACCCCGCTGCCTGTGTGGCGTCAGCCGCCCGTCAGCGGGCGGGCCGTGGAGGCCGTCGCGCCGCGTGGGATGCGGTCCGAGTGCGGCGGGCGACGGCTGCCGACGGGAGTCACCGGCGTACGCTCCGAGCGGGTCGTGTGCGGGCCCGGCGCCAGGTAGGCGGGCGCCCGGGTCGGGCGGGCACCGGAGCTGACCGTCTCGCGGGCGGCGGCCTCGTCCTGCGCGACCGTACGCCGTGTGAGCAGCCCGGGGGCGCCCACGGGAGCGGCCGGTGCCGTGGCACCCTTGCGGGCGCGCCAGCGGTCGCGCAGGTCGAAGAGGGCGACCTCGGCCTTGGCGATCCCGGGCTCGCACCAGGGCAGGGCCAGCAGGATCAGCAGGCCGGCGGCCCAGCCGAGGAGCACGTCGCTCAGCCAGTGCGTACCGAGGTAGACGGTGGCCAGGCCCACGCCCAGGGCGGTCAGTGCGGAGAGGGCGGACAGCCAGCGGCGGGCTCTCGGGGTGGAGGCGAGGTAGGCCAGGATTCCCCAGGTCACCACGGCGTTGGCGGTGTGGCCGCTGGGGAATATATCGCCGCCCAGGCCCATCTCGTTCGAGCCGATCGTGGTCGCGTAGTGCGGTCCGAGGCGGCCCATGCCGAGCTTGGCGGCGCCCACGGTGATGTTCAGCAGCAGCAGTGAGGCGCCCAGCGTCAGCAGCGGGCGCAGGGTGTGCTGGCGCCAGGAGCGCCAGCCCAGCCAGGCCGCGACCATCACCGCGGTCGGGCCGCGCTGGCCGAGCACGACGTAGTAGTCGACGAACCAGTGGATGTTGTGCCACTGCTGGTATGGCCGGAAGAACATGACCTGCCAGTCGAAGCGGACCAGCCACGACGTGGTCACCACGAGATACACGATCGCCAGGTAGAAGGCCAGGGTCCCGGTCAGCAACGCGACCCGGTGCCGGCTCATCCTCGGCACATCGATGTGGGCCGGTCGTTCCGGCTCCCTGTCCAGTCTGGCGAACACCCGGTCCAGACGGGTGAGGTTTCGTTCGGTACGCACCCAATCGACGTTACAGCGAGTGAGGTAAGTTCTCCGTCTCTTCAGCTGCTTTGTGATGACGATGTGATGTGGGATTCCTCTCAGGGGCGGGTTTATTTCCAAGGAATCCGCAATGTCCGGCGCCCGCTCCCTTCATTTCCTTTGATCATTCTGCGATTCAGTTTTATGGGACTTATGAATTCGTTCACCGAATGCTGGGGTTGATTTCTCCGTACGCTCACCGCGCCCGCAAGTCGATCATGGAGGGCCGGAGCCGTTCAGCCAGAACGCTCCGTACGCGGCCGATGCCACTGCGACACCGCCCACCACCAGCGCCGACCTGGATGTACGCAGCCGGGACAGGGCCAGGGCGAGGGGCAGCAGCAGCGGGAAGGCGGGCAGCAGCAGGCGCGGTTTCGAGCCGAAGTAGCTCGACGCGCACAGGGCGAGCGCGGTGACCACACCCGCGTAGACCAGCAGCGGGAGCGGTTGGCGCTGCCGTACGCAGACGACGTACAGCCAGACCACCAGTCCGACCCCGACGACGATCCCCGCGGCAGCGAGTGCCGACGGGAACGACGTGAGCTTTTCCCCGACGAAGCGGGCGAAGGCCAGGCCGCCGTCGAAGCCGTTGCGCCAGCCCGCCTGGACGTCCAGATAGCCCAGCGGGCCCCTGCCGGTGTGGTGGCCGACCCACAGGACGTAGCCGGCGGCGCCCAGCGGGGCCAGGAGCATGCCCAGGGCGCGTCGTACGCCCATGGGGGCGCTCAGTGCCTCCAGCGCGCCGCCGGATGGCCCGACGCGCTGCGTGGAACCGCCTCCGGGCGGCGCGGGAGCGCGTTCGCCGGCGCGCGCGTCCACCGCGCTCCGCTCTCGCACGAACGAGACCGTCCCGGCCGCCCACACGGCCGCGACGACGGCGAGCCCGACCGGGCGGGTCAGCCCCGCCAGCGCGGCCAGCGCGCCCGCCGTCAGCCAGCGGCCGGTCAGCACCGCGTACAGCGACCAGGCGGCCAGCGCCGTGAACAGTGACTCGCTGTACGCCATCGACTGCACGATCCCGACCGGCAGCACCGCCCACAGCAGCACCGCGCACACCCCGGCCCTGCGGCCGTACACATGGTCCGCGACCGCGAAGATCCCCCAGGCCGCCGCGAGCGAGGCGAGCAGGCCGACGACGAAACCGGCGTCGGCGTACGACAGCGGACTCACCGCGGCGAGGCCCCGTTCCAGCCAGGGCAGCAGCGGGAAGAAGGCCAGATTCGAGTGCACGTCGCCGTTCGGCAGGCGCACCTCGTAGCCGTAACCGAACTCGGCGACCCTCGTGTACCAGAGCGCGTCCCAGCGGGCCGTCAGCAGCGTGTACGCGCTCTTGCCGCGCGCGGCGCTCCACAGGGCCAGCACGAGCAGGCCCAGGGCGCGCACGGCCGCGTACCCGAGGAGGGCCGGGGCCGCACGGCGCAGGGCCCTCTCGGGCGGCGGCGCAACGCGTGTCACAAGGTCGGTCACGGGCTCGATTATCGACGGCCGACGGAACCGGGAGGCCGGGCGGGGCGTGGCTCAGGTGGAGGGGGAGTGGCGTACACCACACCGGTCCGGGCGAAGTCTGAGAGGTCCACCACGTGACCTTTACATGAACTCGCGTACGCTGACGTGTCACTCGCCTTTCGTTGCGCGGGCCGGAGACCACCGCTCCTCTCCGGCCGAGATCACGGGGAGTCCCCACCCCGTGTGCCCGCCGACCGCGAGGGAACATCTGGGAGGTACGTACATGTCCGGGACGACCACGGCCGCCGCTGCGTTGCGCCGCCGGGCGGCCGGGGCCGGTGCAAACCGCTGGGTCGTGCTCGTCGTCCTCT
Source organism: Streptomyces sp. NPDC001157 (assembly GCF_053598255.1). Classification (NCBI taxonomy): domain Bacteria; kingdom Bacillati; phylum Actinomycetota; class Actinomycetes; order Kitasatosporales; family Streptomycetaceae; genus Streptomyces; species Streptomyces sp. NPDC001157. Next base: position 16,245 of record NZ_JBSFJW010000060.1, on the reverse strand, counting down.
GCGTGAGTCTGCTGCTGGTCGCGGTCGACGCGACCGTGCTGCACGTGGCGGTCCCCGCCGTCACCGAGGACCTCAGGCCCGGCGCGATAGAACTGCTCTGGATCGTCGACGTCTACCCCCTCGTCTGCGCCTCGCTGCTGATCCTCTTCGGCACGCTCGGCGACCGGGTCGGCCGCAGAAGGATCCTGCTGCTCGGCTACGCCCTCTTCGGCCTCGCCTCCGGCCTCGCGGCCCTCGCCCACGACCCTCAGGTACTGATCCTCGCGCGGGCGCTGCTCGGCGTCGGCGGCGCGATGATCATGCCCGCGACGCTCTCGATCCTCCGCCAGGTCTTCCCCGACCGGCGGGAACGAGCCCTCGCGATCGGCGTCTGGAGCGCGGTCGCCGCGGTCGGCGCGGCGGTCGGCCCGCTGCTCGGCGGCTTTCTGCTGGAGCACTTCTGGTGGGGTTCGGTCTTCCTCGTCAACATCCCGCTGATGCTGGTCAGCCTGCCGGTCGGCCGACTGCTGCTGCCCGAGTCGCGAGGCGCCGGCGACGGCCCCTGGGACGTCGTCGGCGCACTGACGGCGGCCGCCGGGCTGTTCGGCGTGGTGCTGGGCGTCAAACGGCTGGGCGGCGGCGAGATGGGCCTCTTCACCGTGGTACCGCTCGTCGTGGGCGCCCTGCTGCTGGTCCTGTTCGTACGACGACAGCGGCGCCGTACGCATCCGCTGGTGGACCTCGGGATGTTCGCGCGGCCCGCCTTCAGCACCGCCGTGGGCTGCATCGTGCTGGCGATGCTCGCGCTGGTCGGGCTTGAGCTGATCGCGGCGCAGTACCTGCAACTGGTACTGGGGCTGTCGCCGCTGGAGACGGGGCTGCGACTGCTGCCGCTGACGTTCGCGGCGATGGCGGCGGGGCTGGCCGGCGCACGGATGCTGCGCCGCTTCGGCCCGCGCCGGATGGTGTCCTTCGGGTTCTGCCTCACCGCCGGGGCCGTGGTGCTGCTGACCGTGATGGGCGGGTCCGACAACGCGGGGCTGATGGTGGCCGCGTTCATGCTGCTGGGCTTCGGCCTGGAGACCACGCTCTTCGGGGCGTACGAGTCGATGCTGAGCGAGGCTCCGCCGGAGCAGGCCGGTGGGGCGGCGGCGGTCGGCGAGACCTCGTACCAGCTGGGGGCGGGGATCGGGATCGCGCTTCTCGGGAGCGTGATGAACGCGGCGTATGCGCCCGGACTGGCGTCCGTTCCGGGTGTTCCTTCGTCGGCCTCGGCCTCTGCGTCGCATTCGCTGGGCGAGGCGTATCAGGTCGCCGCTCAGTTGGGCGGGCCCGTCGGGGTGGCTCTGCGGCGGGCCGCGCGGGACTCCTTTGTGCATGGGCTGCATGTGACCCTGCTGGTCAGTGCGGGGTTGTTGCTGCTGGGTGCGGTGATGGCCTTGCGGTTGCCGCGGATCATGCAGTGTGGGGAGCCTGCGGTGCCTGTGGGGTTGCCGGCGCCTCGGGAAGTTGCCGACTCCAGGGTTTCGGCCTGATCGATTTGCGGCTCCGCCGCGGGGGTCGTTGGTTGTCTGCGGCGCCATCGTGGCTGGTCGCGCAGTTCCCCGCGCCCCTTAAACGCCGTTGTACTGGACGTGGAGGACACTGCACCGTAACGTCGGTCCAGAAGTCCTAACTAGCGGTGCTAGTTTTCAACGTGCCGGAGGGTCCTATGTCTGCGTCCTCGAAGCTGCCCCCCTTCGATCCCGCCGACCCGCTCGGCATCGACGACCTGCTCGAACCCGAGGACCTGGCCGTCCGTGACACCGTGCGCTCCTGGGCGGCCGACCGTGTGCTGCCCTACGTCGCCGACTGGTACGAGAAGGGGGAGCTGCCCGGTATCCGTGAGCTCGCGAAGGAGCTCGGGGGTATCGGAGCCCTCGGTATGTCGCTCAGCGGGTACGGGTGTGCGGGGGCCAGTGCTGTGCAGTACGGGCTGGCCTGTCTGGAGCTGGAGGCCGCCGACTCCGGGATCCGGTCGCTGGTCTCCGTGCAGGGGTCGCTCGCGATGTACGCCATCCACCGGTTCGGCAGCGAGGAGCAGAAGCAGCAGTGGCTGCCGCGCATGGCCGCCGGTGAGGCCATCGGGTGCTTCGGGCTGACCGAGCCCGACCACGGGTCCGACCCCGCCTCGATGCGCACGCACGCCAAGCGGGACGGCGGTGACTGGGTCCTCAACGGGCGGAAGATGTGGATCACCAACGGGTCCGTGGCGGCCGTCGCCGTGGTGTGGGCCCAGACGGAGGACGGGATCCGCGGGTTCGTCGTGCCCACCGACAGCGCCGGCTTCTCCGCCCCGGAGATCAAGCACAAGTGGTCCCTGCGGGCCAGTGTGACGAGTGAGCTCGTCCTCGACGACGTGCGGCTGCCGGCCGAAGCCGTACTGCCCGAGGTCGTCGGCCTCAAGGGGCCGCTCAGCTGTCTCTCGCACGCCCGCTACGGGATCGTGTGGGGGGCCATGGGTGCGGCCCGTTCCTGCTTCGAGGCCGCCGTCGACTACGCGAAGTCGCGGGAGCAGTTCGGGCGGCCCATCGGAGGATTCCAGCTCACCCAGGCCAAACTCGCCGACATGGCGGTCGAACTGCACAAGGGGATTCTGCTCGCCCATCATCTGGGGCGGCGCATGGATGCCGGTCGCCTGCGTCCCGAGCAGGTCAGCTTCGGCAAGCTCAACAACGTACGAGAGGCCATCGAGATCTGCCGTACGGCACGGACGATCCTCGGCGCCAACGGGATCTCGCTCGAATACCCCGTCATGCGGCACGCCACCAACCTCGAGTCGGTGCTGACGTACGAAGGCACCGTCGAGATGCACCAGCTCGTACTGGGCAAGGCGCTCACCGGGCTCGACGCCTTCCGGTGAACCCTGCGCGGGGGCAGGGCCGGTGAGCGGCCCTGCCTCAGCTCTGGTTGAAGAAACCGTCCGAACGGTGCGATGCCGGGTCCCCGCTGATGATTTCCGTGTCGGCGGGCGTGAGCAGGAAAACACGGTTGGAGACGCGGTCGATCGAACCCCGCAGGCCGAAGATGAGCCCGGCCGCGAAGTCGACGACGCGCTTGGCGTCGGACGCCTCCATGGCGGTGAGGTTCACGATGACCGGGACGCCCTCACGGAACAGCTCGCCGATGGCGCGGGCGTCCCGGAAGCTGTCCGGGGTCACCGTGCCGATACGGCGGCCCTTTTCCTCGGCGGTGTCCGAGGCCACCTTGACCCGCGGGTCGGTGACCCAGGCATCCCCGGGCTGCTCGGTCCCTTCGGAGTAGTCGTCGTCGTAGTAACGCTCGTCATCGTTGTCGTCAACGAGGCCAAGCCAGGCACTCGCCTTGCGTACCGATCCCATGGACGCCTCCTCTCACAGCGGTCCTTCTTGCTTTCCGCATCCCTATGGTCATCCATGATGCGGTTGGCGCGCCAAGTGGATAGACGCCGCGCGGGGGGTTTGTGACGGTACTGGTGCAGAGCGAATCCGTCGAGAGCCCGCGTTTCCCTAGGGTCGTGCTGTACACAGATGCTGACTGTGAGTGAAATATGATTCTTCACGGCGTACGGGTGACGGGCAGTGCGTACGGGTGAACGGAGTGGTCGATACGATGCGGCAGCTCAACGCCGTATCAGAAGCAGCGTGAGTACCTGAAGTCACACGAGCCACGGGGGGATCGTCGTGTTCGGAATCGTCAGGCCTTGTCGGCATCGGCTCGGTGAGAACCTCAAGTCCCAATGGGTTGCCCATTTGTGCGGACTGTGTCTCGCGCTGCGCAAGGATCACGGCCAGTTCGCGCGGATCGTGACCAACTACGACGGGCTGCTCATATCCGTTCTGACGGAGGCTCAGGCCGAGAAGGCCGCCGGAGGGCGGCGTACGGCGGGGCCTTGTCCGCTCCGCGGGATGCGTACCGCGTCCGTCGCACAGGGAGAAGGGGCGCGGCTCGCGGCCGCCGTGTCGCTGGTGCTCGCCTCGGCGAAGGTGCGGGACCACCTCGCGGACGGGGACGGGCTGCTGGCGCGCAAACCGGTGGCGCTCGCCGCCCGCCGGGTGGCCTCCAGTTGGGATGCCGCCGGAGCCCGTGGCGGATCCGCCGTCGGGTTCGACACCGCGGTGCTCGTGGACGCCGTGGACCGGCAGACCGGTGTCGAGGCCCTCGCGGGGCCCGGGACGCCGGTTCTGACGGTCACCGAACCGACCGAGACGGCGACCGCGGCGGCCTTCGCGCACACCGCGGTGCTGGCCGGACGGCCCGGCAACGCCGAGCCGCTCGCCGAGGCCGGGCGGCTGTTCGGACGGCTCGCCCATCTCCTGGACGCGGTGGAGGACAGGGAAACTGACGCCGTGTCGGGTGCCTGGAACCCGCTCACCGCCACCGGGACCCCGCTCGCCGAGGCCCGGCGGCTCGCCGACGACGCCGTGCACGGGATCCGGCTCGCGCTGCGTGAGGTCGACTTCTCCGACAGCAGGCTCGCCCACCGGCTGCTCGTGCACGAACTGCGCACCTCCGTCGACCGTGCCTTCGGTACGGCCTCCTGCGCGCACGGGGCGGCGCCTTCGCTGTCGGGGCCGTATGCCCCGCCCGGCGGCCCCGGTGGGCCGTTCCCGCCGCCGGAGCCGCCGCGGCGCGACCGGCGTGGGCTGCTGGCGGGCTGCGCGGTGTGGGCCGGGCTCGCCTGTACGTGCCAGATGTGCTGCGGCGAGTACGAGGACCCGTGGAGCCGTGAGCGCAAGGACGGCCTCTGCAAGGGCACCGACTGCGGCGACTGTTGCGATTGCTGTGACTGCGGCTGCGATTGCTGCGATTGCTGTGACGGGTGCGATTGTTGTGACTGCGGTTGCGACTGCTGATCCGGTATCGCGGGTGTCGTATACGGAATGCGCCGGGCGGCGCGGGCGCTCGGCCTGGGGGCCGAGGTGCCGGTGCTGGAGTGTGACGCTCGGGAGCGGGGTTCTGTGCGGGACGTTCTGGGGGCGTTGATGGAGCGGGTGATTGGGGTTCGGGCTGCGCCCAAGAGGCGGGTTGCGATGGTGCGTTAGCGGGTGCGGGTTGTGTGTGGCTGGTCGCGCCCACGCGGCGGAGCCGCAAATCGACACGGCCCCGCGCCCCTTCGGCGCGGGGAACTTGCCGTCAGTTTTTGAGTTCCGGCGGTGAGATCTGGGACTTGGTGATCGCCGAGCCCGTCGTGCCCCACTTCTTGAGGATCTTCTCGTACGTGCCGTCTGCTATCAGCTTGTTCACCGCTGACTGGAAGGCCGAGGCCAGTTTTGTGCCCTTCTTGAAGGCGAAGCCCACGTCCAGGCGGTGGTACTCGTTGAGGAACTTCACGCCCTGCTGCTGGGCCACCGCGTAGCGGAGACCGTTGATGGTGGACATCACCACGTCGCTGCGGCCCTGTTGGAGGGAGGACCAGATGGCGCCGGTCTCGTTGTAGGTCTGCACCTCGTACGGCTTCTTGCCCGCGGTCGTGCAGAGCTTCTTGTTCTCCTCCAGCGTCGCCTCGAAGGTCGTGCCCGCGCCGGTTGCGACGTTCAGGCCGCACAGCTGCTTCAGGTCCGTGACCTTGGAGAGCTTGCTGTCCTTGCGGGCGGCGAAGCCCTGGCCGTCGTTGATGTAGGTGACGAAGTCGATGGTCCTGCGGCGTTCGTCGGTGACGCCGAAGTTGCTCGCGCCGAAGTCGTACTTGCCGCTGTCGAGGGCCGGCAGGATTGCCTCGAAGCTCGCCTGTTCGGACTTGAGCCTGATGCCGAGCACGTTGGCGACCGCGTTCGCGAAGTCGACGTCCTGGCCGGTCAGGGTCTTGCCGTCGTCCAGGTAGGTGGTGCCGGGCGGGGTGCCGCCGACGCTGTACGCGACGGTGAGGCTGGTCGTGCCCGGCGGCAGGAGTTCGGCCGACGCCTCGTCCTTGTGGATGGCGGAGACCACGTCCGTCGTGGGGACCTTGTCGGCCTTCGACGAGGTGCCCACGGTGTCGGTCGAGCCGTCCGAACCGGAGCCGCAAGCGGTGAGCAGCAGAGTGGCCGACGCAATCAGGGCGAAAGGTGCGAAGTGGGTTCTGCGGGTACGCGTGAACATGCGCATCGGGTGCGGTCTCCTGGAAGCAGGAAGGAGTGAGAAGAGCGCGAGGGGAGGGGTGCGTGCGCGTGTGAAGGCAAAGCGGGAGAACGCTGAGAGCGCCCGGTCAGGGCGCGCAGTGGAGTCGGCTCAACAGGAACAGGACCACACTCGACCGAAGTCGATGTGGGAGCGCGTGACCAGCCACTGCTGTGGATGCATGAGGTAAGTGGAACAGGCATCCGGTTCTGCGTCAACTGACTTGAGATGTGCTGCTCACATGCCGGACAGCCTTGACAGTGAGGGGAAACGGCCCCGTACAGTCGTTGGACGGTCCTGCTGAGGGGCTCGGCCGTATGGCGACGTGTGCTGCAGCGCAGTGCACTGCGCTGCTGTGTGAAGGCATCCAACCCGTGTTCGACCTACGTCACGGAGAGCCTTCCCATGTCATCCGACACCCTCGCCAAGATTCCCGCCGCACCGGACATACCCGAGCACGCGGACTCGCTGCGGATCGTTCCGCAACGCCGGTTCGGTCAGTGGGCCGCCGCCGTCCTCGTCCTTGCGCTCCTCGGACTCGCGCTCAACTCCGTGCTGCGCAACAAGGCGTTCCAGTGGGACGTCGTCGCCGACTACTTCACCTCGGACTCGGTGCTGCGCGGGCTGTGGCTCACCCTGTGGCTGACCGCGGTCGTGATGGTGCTCGGCTTTGCGCTGGGCACGCTGCTCGCCGCGTTCCGGCTGTCGGCCAACCCCGTGCTGAGGACGGTGAGTTGGGGCTATGTCTGGCTCTTCCGGTCGATTCCGATCCTGGTGCAGCTGTTGTTGTGGTTCAACATCGGGGCGCTGTACCCGGAGCTGTTCGGGGTGAAGACCGTCAATCTCCTCGGCCCGGTCGAGGTCGCCGTCGTCGGGCTGACGCTGCACGAGGCCGCGTACGCCGCCGAGGTCGTGCGCGGCGGCATCCTGTCCGTCGACCGGGGCCAGATCGAGGCCGCGCAGGCGCTCGGACTGACCCGGTGGCGGCGCTGGTGGCGGATCGTTCTCCCGCAGGCGATGCGCTCCATCGTGCCGCCCGCCGGGAACATGCTGATCGGCACCCTCAAGGGCACCTCCATCGTCAGCGTCATCGCGGTCAACGACCTGCTCTTCTCGGCGCAGCTGATCTACCACCGCACCTACCAGGTCATTCCACTGCTGATGGTGGCCACCCTCTGGTACACCGTCGTCACCTCGGTGCTCGGCGTCGGCCAGTACTACGTGGAGAAGCACTACGCCCGCGGTTCGGAGCGCGCGCGATGAGGCCCTCACTGGTGATCGTCGGGGCCGGTCCGCGGGGGACCGGTCTCATCGAGCGGATCGCCGCCAACGCGCCCGAGCTGTACGCCGGTTCGGGCCTCGACATCCATCTCGTCGACCCCCACCCGCCGGGCGCCGGACGCATCTGGCGCGCCGCTCAGTCGCCCCTGCTGTGGATGAACTCCCACGCCGAGGACGTCACCATGTTCACCGACGAGACGGTGGCCATGGAGGGCCCGGTCCGGGAGGGGCCCACGCTGCACGAGTGGGCCGGCATCGACGGCCGTACCTTTGCCGACCGGCAGCTCCAGGGCGCCTATCTGCGCTGGGTGCATGAACAGGCCGTGGCCGACCTGCCCCCGGGCGTCACCGTCCACCATCATCCCCGGCGTGCCCTGCGGGTCAGCGGCCCGCGCGAGGGCCGTCAGCAGGTGTGGCTGGAGGGCTGCCCGCGCCCGCTCCCCGCCGACCTCGTCGTGCTCACGCTCGGCCATCTCGACGCCGAACTCGACGACCGACAAGTGGAGTTGGCCGAATACGCGCGTGCTCATGGGCTGCTCCACCTTCCGCCCGACTTCACCGCCGACAGCGACCTGTCCGCGCTGAAGGCCGGCGAGCCCGTTCTCGTGCGCGGGTTCGGGCTCGCCTTCGTCGACCTGATGGTGCTGCTGACCGAGGGGCGGGGCGGGCGGTACGAGGGCGACACCTATGTGCCGTCGGGGCAGGAGCCGGTGCTGTATGTCGGCTCGCGGCGCGGAGTGCCGTACCACTCGAAGATCGGCTACGACTGGAGCGGTGAACGGCCGCCGCTGCCACGGTTCTTCGGGCCGGCCGAGGTGGACGCGCTGCTTGCCCTGCCGGGCGGCTTCGACTTCCGGCGAGACGTGTGGCCGCTGGTGCAGAAGGAGTTGGGGTTCGCGCACTACCACCGGCTCTTCACCGTGCACCCGGAGCGGACCCTCATGTCCTGGGCCGTTTTCGAGGAGAAGTACGCGGCCGGCAACGGCGCGGACATCCAGGCCCTTGTGGCGTCCGCCGTGCCCGACCCCACCGACCGGCTCGACCTGGACGCGCTCGACCACCCGCTGGACGGCGTGCGGTACGGCTCCTTCGAGGAGTTCCAGGAGGGGCTGCGCGGTTATGTGGAGCGGGATCTGAGCAGACGTCACAATCCTTACCACAGCCCTGACTTGGCTGTTTTTCTCGGGCTGCTCTCCGTCTACGGTCAGCTGATCCGGCTCGGTGGTATCGGCCCCTGGTGGCACGGCTTCTTCAGCTATCTGGCCTCCGGACCGCCCGGGCCGCGGCTGCGGCAGATGCTGGCGCTCTCCCGTGCCGGTGTCCTGAAGTTCCTCGGTGCCGACATGACCGTCACCGCCGAGGACGGGGTGTTCCGGGCGTCGAGCGCCACCGTGCCCGGCTCCTTCGTCGAGGCACGGGCGCTGGTCGAGGCGCGGCTGCCCGAGCCCACCCTCGGACGGGCCCGCGACCCCCTGCTGCGCGAACTGCACGCCGACGGCGCCGTCGAGACCCCCGACGGGCTGCTCCGGGTGGACCCCGCCGACGGGCGGCTCCTCGACGGGACCGGGCGGCCGCATCCGCGGCGGTTCGCGCTGGGGCCCTACACCGACGGACGCACGCCCGGCGCCTTCACCCGGCCGCGCACCGGCGGCCCCGCCTTCCGGCAGAACGACGCCACGGCACGGGCGGCGCTGCGCTTCCTGCGCGAACTGGCCGGCGGCGCAGCCGCATGACCCGCCTCCCTCCCCCTCCCAAGGAAGTGCCCCGATGAGCGTCATGGTCGACATCAGGTCCGTCCACAAGAGCTTCGGCTCGCTCGAAGTCCTCAAGGGCATCGATCTGGAGGTACGCACCGGCGAGGTCACCGTCGTCCTGGGGCCGTCCGGGTCCGGCAAGTCGACGTTGCTGCGCACCATCAACCACCTGGAGAAGGTGGACCACGGCGCGATCAGCGTGGACGGCACGCTGGTCGGCTACCGGCGCTCCGGCGACAAGCTGCACGAACTGCCCGAGCGCGAGGTGCTCAAGCAGCGGACAAAGATCGGGTTCGTCTTCCAGAACTTCAACCTGTTCCCGCACCTCACCGTGGTGGACAACATCATCGAGGCGCCCGTGTCCGCGCTGAAACGGCCGCGCAGGGAGGCAGTCGAGAGCGCGCGCCGGCTGCTCGACCGGGTGGGTCTCGCGGACAAGGCCGACGCTTATCCTCGTCAGCTCTCCGGAGGGCAGCAGCAGAGGGTCGCCATCGCGCGGGCGCTCGCACTGGAGCCCAAGCTGCTGCTCTTCGACGAACCGACATCCGCGCTCGACCCCGAGCTGGTCGGTGAAGTCCTGGATGTCATCAGGGACTTGGCCCATCAGGGCACCACGATGATCGTCGTCACGCACGAGATCGGCTTCGCCCGCGAGGTCGCCGACACGGTGGTGTTCATGGCCGACGGAAAGATCGTCGAGCAGGGGCCGCCCGGCGACGTGCTGGACGCGCCCCGCCACGAGCGGACCCGGGCGTTTCTCTCCAAGGTTCTCTGAAAGGTTCCCCCACATGACCTCATCGAACGGCCGGGGGCTGTTGCACCTGGCCGCCGCCCTGGACCAGCCGGCGGTGTTCGACGCCCGCTCCCACATCGAACTGGCGCGGCTCGCCGAGCGCGGCGGCCTGGACTTCGTCACCCTGGACGACACCTTCGCCCGCCCCGGACCCGACGCGCTCGCCGTCCTGTCCCGTGTCGCCCCCGCCACCGCCCGGATCGGCCTGGTCCCCACCGTCACCACCACGCACACCGAGCCCTTCCATGTCCAGGCCGCCGTCGCCACCCTCGACTGGGTCAGCCGCGGCCGGGCCGGCTGGCGGATCGACGTGTCCACCACCGAGGGTGAGGCCCGCCTCTTCGGCCGCCGGCATGCCGTACCCGCCGACGAGTTGTGGCGCGAGGCCGGCGAAGTCGCCGACGTGGCCGCCAGGCTGTGGGACAGCTGGGAGGACGACGCCGAGATACGGGACCTGGCGACCGGCCGCTTCATCGACCGGGACAAGCTGCACCACGTCGACTTCACCGGTGCCGGCTTCTCGGTGAAGGGCCCCTCGATCGTGCCACGGCCCCCACAGGGCCACCCCGTCCGCGTGGTCGACGCCACCGAGGGGCACACCCGGCGCACCGCCGCCCGGTACGCCGACGTGGCCCTCGTGCGGGCCGCGAGTCCCGCGCAGGCCGCCGCCGCACGGGACCAACTCCGCGAGTCCGCCGCGGAGTTCGGACGCCATCCGGACACTCTCCGAGTCCTCGTGAGCCTCCTCGTCGATCTCGGCGACGGCGAGCACGCGGCCGAGCCGGGCCACGGCGGGGGCGGCCCCCGGCTGACCGTGCAGGGCCCGCTGTACCGGGGCGGCCCCGTGGACCTCGCCGAACTGATCGCCGGCTGGCACGCGGACGGCATCGTCGACGGCTTCCACCTCATACCCACCGAGCCACGCCGTGACCTGGAGCGGCTCGTCAACGGCACGGTGGCGCTGCTCCAGCACCGCGGCCTGTTCCGCACCTTCTACCCGGGCAGCACCCTCAGGGAGCACCTGGGGCTCGCCAGACCCGCCAACCGGTACGCCGGTACAGCAGTGACAGGGGAAGCGTCATGACCGTACGACGGCCTGCACGCAAGCCCGGCGGCCAGGGGCCGCTCAAGAAGCACTGCCATCTCGCCGCCCACTTCCCGGGCGTCAACAACACCACCGTATGGGCCGATCCGCGCTCGAAGTCACAGATCGACTTCTCGTCCTTCGAGCACCTCGCCCGCACCGCCGAACGCGGCCTGTTCGACTTCTTCTTCCTCGCCGAGGGGCTGCGGCTGCGCGAACACAAGGGCCGTATCCACGACCTGGACGTGGTGGGCAGGCCCGAGTCGCTCACCTTGCTGAACGCGCTGGCCGGCGTCACCGAACACCTCGGGCTCGCGGCCACCGTCAACGCGACCTTCAACGAGCCCTACGAACTCGCCCGCAGGCTGGCCACCTTGGACCACCTCAGCGGCGGCCGTGCGGCCTGGAACGTGGTGACCTCCTCCGACGCCTTCACCGGCGAGAACTTCCGGCGCGGCGGCTTCCTCGACCGTGCCGACCGGTACACGCGGGCTGCCGAATTCGTCCAGGTGGCAAGGAAGTTGTGGGACTCCTGGACCCCCGACGGCGTCCCCCGCCCGTTCGCCCACCGCGGGCAGCACTTCGACATCGCGGGCGAGTTCACCGTGCCGCGCCCACCGCAGGGGCACCCGGTCGTCATCCAGGCCGGGGACTCGGCCGAGGGAAGGGAGTTCGCCGCCTCCACGGCCGACGTCGTCTTCACCCGGCACGGCACGCTGGAAGCGGGGCGTTCCTTCTACGCCGATGTGAAGCGCCGCCTGGAGAAGTACGGCCGTAGCCCGGACGACCTGAAGATCATGCCCGGTGTCACCGTCGTCCTCGGCGACACCGCCGCCGAGGCCCAGGAGAAGGCCGCCGAGATCCGGCGACAGCAGGTGTCCCCGCAGAACGCGATCCTCGCCCTGGAGCAGATCTGGGGCGTCGACCTGTCGTCGTACGACCCCGACGGCCCGCTCCCCGAGATCGACCCGGTGGCGGACTCCGCGATCACCCAGGGACGGACCCGGCGCGGCGACAGCGTGGCGATCGCCGAGAAGTGGCGTGCCCTGTCCAAGGAGAAGGGGCTGTCCATCCGGCAGACCGTGATCGAGGCGGGCGGCCGGCAGTCGTTCATCGGCACGCCCGAGGCCGTCGCCGCCGAGCTCGACGAGTTCGTGCAGAAGGACGCCGCCGACGGCTTCATCCTGCAGCCGCTGATCACCCCGGTCGGACTCGACGAGTTCGTGGACGGTGTGGTGCCGCTGCTGCAGGAGCGCGGCGCGTTCCGCACGGAGTACCAGGGGGCGACGCTGCGCTCACATCTCGGCCTGCCCGACCCGATACCGGCCGACAGCGCCTGAACCGCCTGGGCACCCTCAGGGGGCAGGGCCATCCGGAGGGGCGACTTCCGGACATCCTCGGGTCGGCGAGGGACACGCGGTCCAGGCGGGAGTCCGTTCCACTTGGTCTGAACCAGGGCAGAGGTGGCCAAAATTCTTGGCTCGTCGGGGGCTTGGCGGCCGAAAGGCACCCTTGCGCCTACCGGCCGTTCGGCCGAATACTCCCCGCAAGCGCTTGTCAGGGGCACGGCGTGTCCGGAAACCGGACGAACGCGGCCCTGGCTGCGCCTCACGGGCCCCGACCCCACGCGGGCCCACCGACTTCCCCTTGGGAGGAACGAACGTGAGGATCAAGCGCACCACCCCCCGCAGCGGCATTGCGAGACGGACCCGGCTGATCGCCGTCACCACCGGACTCGTGGCCGCCGCAGCGATCGCGGTCCCCAGCGCGAACGCGTCCACCGCCACCCCCTTCAGCACGGCCCAGTTGAAGAGCGCCGACGCCTCGGTGCTCAAGGCGGACGTCCCGGGCACCGCCTGGGCCGTCGACAGCAAGACCAACCGTGTCGTCGTCACCGTCGACAGCACGGTCTCCAAGGCCGAGATCGCGAAGATCAAGCGGCAGGCCGGCAGCAACGCCGGTGCCCTCACCATCAAGCACACCTCCGGGCAGTTCAAGCCACTGATCAGCGGCGGCGACGCCATCTACGGCGGTCAGTACCGCTGCTCCCTCGGCTTCAACGTGCACAGCGGGAGCACCTACTACTTCCTGACCGCGGGCCACTGCGGTGAGGTCGCCTCCACCTGGTACTCCAACTCGGGTCACACCACGACCCTGGGGACCAACGTCGGCTACAGCTTCCCGACCAACGACTTCGCGCTGGTGCGCTACACCAACTCGTCGATCTCGCACCCGAGCACGGTCGGCAACCAGACCATCACCAGCGCGGCCACCCCGAGCGTCGGCACCACGGTCTACCGCCGCGGATCCACCACCGGCACGCACAGCGGCCGGGTCACCGCGCTGAACGCCACCGTCAACTACGGCAGCGGCGACGTCGTCTACGGCATGATCCAGACCACGGTCTGCGCTGAGGGCGGCGACAGCGGCGGCCCGCTGTACGGCGGCACCGTGGCGTACGGTCTGACCTCCGGCGGCAGCGGCAACTGCACCTCCGGCGGCACGACCTTCTTCCAGCCGGTCACCGAGGCCCTGAGCTACTACGGCGTGAGCATCGGCTGACCTCTCCTGCGAGTGGCCCCCGTACGCAACTGGCGTGCGGGGGCTCCCTCTTGTTCGGGTGACGGAGTTACCTTCGAAGTACAGATTTCGAAGTACAGATTTCGAGGTGCGGATTTCGAAGTACAGACTTCGAAATACAAATCAGGCTCAGTCCCCTGGGGGGCCGACATGGTCGAGGAGCTGGTGGCGGCGGGAGCGACCCTCGCGTCCGCCGGTGTGGTGTACGTGATGGCGGCGGCGCGGGTCGTCAAGCAGTACGAACGCGGTGTGGTGTTCCGGCTCGGCAGGCTCCGCGACGATGTGCGCGGGCCGGGGTTCACGATGATCGTGCCGTTCGTGGACCGGCTCCAGAAGGTCAATATGCAGGTCGTGACGATGCCGGTGCCCGCGCAGGAGGGCATCACCCGGGACAACGTCACGGTGCGGGTGGACGCCGTCGTCTACTTCAAGGTGACCGGGGCTGCCGAGGCGATCGTCCGGGTCGAGGACTACCGGTTCGCGGTCGCGCAGATGGCGCAGACCTCGCTCAGGTCCATCATCGGCAAGAGCGAACTTGATGATTTGCTGTCAAATCGGGAAAAACTCAACCAGGGGCTGGAGTTGATGATCGACAGCCCGGCCGTGGAGTGGGGCGTCACCATCGATCGCGTCGAGATCAAGGACGTGTCCCTGCCCGAGACCATGAAGCGCTCGATGGCCCGGCAGGCCGAGGCCGACCGGGAGCGCCGGGCCCGGGTCATCAACGCCGACGCCGAACTCCAGGCGTCGAAGAAGCTCGCCGAGGCCGCGCAGCAGATGGCGGACACCCCGGCAGCGCTGCAACTGCGGCTGCTGCAGACGGTGACGGCCGTCGCCGCCGAGAAGAACTCCACGCTCGTCCTGCCGTTCCCGGTGGAGCTGCTGCGGTTCCTGGAGAAGGCGCAGCAGGCGACCGGGGCGCCTCAGCAGGTCCCGCAGCAGCCGGTGCGGGAGCAGCAGCAACCGGTGCAGGAGCAACTGCCGCCTGCCGTACCACGCTTGGATCCCGGCCCCGAGGGGTCGAATTCAGGACAGGACTAGTCCTTACGCACTGCACACGGGCTACTCGCTCGTAGTGTTTGCAGAGCGAAGACGTGGGGTGACCGTGGACTGTCAAGAATGCGGGGGGCGCGCACACCGCGTTCTACGCGCGTCCTGAAGACGCCCTTGTGTGCTCCCTGTCGGCCTCGGGATAGTAGGCGCTGTTCAACGCCTTCCGGTTCGTGAGGTCCCCACAACCTCCCGGGCCGACCCCCCACAGGAGGACGTCAGTTGAAGCACCGACGCATACCCAAGCGGCGTGCAGCCGTGGTAGGTGCGGGTATAGCCGCACTGGTTGCCGCGGGAGTCACCTTCCAGACTGCGAACGCCAGCGAGCCCTCGAAGACCTCCGCGCCCGAGACCCTGTCGGCCGTGGCGGCCGGAAAGCTCGCCTCGACCCTCGGCAAGAACCTCGGCAGTGACGCGGCGGGAACGTATTACGACGCGAAGGCCAAGAGCCTCGTCGTGAACGTCCTCGACCAGGCCGCCGCCAGGACCGTCGAGGCGGCCGGCGCCAAGGCCAGACTCGTCGAGAACTCCCTCGCCGAACTCGACGCCGCCCGCACGACGCTGACCAAGGACGCCACCATCCCCGGCACCTCGTGGTCGACGGACCCGGTGAGCAACAAGGTCGTCGTCACCGCCGACAAGACCGTCTCCAAGGCCGAGTGGGCCAAGCTCTCGAAGGTCGTCGACGGGCTCGGCTCCAAGGCCGAACTCAAGCGCTCGAAGGGGGAGTTCAAGCCCTTCATCGCGGGCGGCGACGCCATCTCCGGCTCGGGCGGGCGCTGCTCGCTCGGCTTCAATGTGACCAAGGGCGGCGAGGCGTACTTCCTCACCGCGGGGCACTGCACCGACGCCATCAAGACCTGGTCGGACTCCAGCGGCAACCAGATCGGCGAGAACGCCGACTCCCAGTTCCCGGGCAATGACTTCGGCCTGGTCAAGTACACCGCCGATGTGGACCACCCGAGCGCGGTCGACCTCTACAACGGCTCCTCGCAGTCCGTCACCCACGCCGCCGAGGCCACGGTCGGCGAGAAGGTGACCCGCAGCGGCTCCACCACCCAGGTGCACACCGGCACGGTCACCGGCCTGAACGCCACCGTGAACTACTCGGAGGGCACGGTCAGCGGTCTCATCCAGACCGATGTCTGCGCCGAGCCCGGCGACAGCGGTGGCTCGCTCTTCGACGGCGACGCGGCGATCGGCCTCACCTCCGGCGGCAGCGGCGACTGCAGCTCCGGTGGCGAGACCTTCTTCCAGCCGGTCACCGAGGCTCTGTCGGCCGAGGGCGCCCAGATCGGCTGATCGTCGGCTCCGCCGGTTGCGTGAAGTTGCGTGAAGTCCCGCCCCTGCGCGCGAGGGGCGGGACTTTCGCGTGCGGCGTGCCAAGCGCTCCACGGGATGTGCGGTGAATTGGCTGCGGGTGCGTCGTGGCTGGTCGCTCCCCCACTCTCGAACTTCGCTCGAGGGGGGGACCCCCATCGCGGCGGAGCCGCACATCGGCTGTGACATCAGCCGCTGCCGCGGCGGGGCCCCGCGCCCCTTTGGGGCGCTGCCGTCGCAGAGACCGCGACGACAACCGCACCCCACCGGGAGGCCGCCGCCTCCAC
>NZ_JBSFJW010000059.1:0-34751 GCF_053598255.1 Streptomyces sp. NPDC001157 | reverse complement strand
CCGTTGTGCACCTGGGGGCTGCCGCCCCCAGACCCCCGCTTCGGCCTGAACGGCCTCGTCCTCAATCGCCGGACGGGCTGAAATCAGCCCCTCCGGCGATTGAGGAGCGGGGGTCCGGGGGCTGGCTCCCGGTTCGGGACGGGTAGGGGCGGCGGGGGCGAGAAGCCTCCGGCACTTGCGTCGGCGGCGACGTACCCTGGAAAACCCCCGGCCCGCCGCGCGCGTCGGGCGATTCGCGTTGCCCACCCCCGGACGAAAGCCGCCCCGAATGAGCCTGCACGGTCTGCTCGACGCCGTCGTCAAGGACACCGCCCTCGCAGAAGCCGTCAAGGCGGCCACCGACGGCAACCGCATGCACATCGACCTCGTCGGCCCTCCCGCCGCCCGCCCCTTCGCGATCGCCGCCCTCGCCCGCGAGACCGGCCGCCCCGTGCTGGCGGTGACGGCGACGGGACGCGAGGCGGAGGACCTGGCCGCCGCCCTGCGCTCGCTGCTGCCGCCGGACGGCGTCGTGGACTACCCCTCCTGGGAGACCCTCCCGCACGAGCGGCTCAGCCCCCGCAGCGACACCGTCGGCCGCCGTCTCGCCGTCCTGCGCCGCCTGGCCCACCCCCGCCCCGACGACCCCGAGACCGGCCCGGTCTCCGTCGTCGTCGCCCCCGTACGGTCCGTGCTGCAGCCGCAGGTCAAGGGCCTCGGAGACCTGGAACCGGTCGCACTGAGGACCGGGCAGATCGCCGACCTGAACGACATCGTGGAAGCCCTCGCCGCCGCCGCGTACGCGCGCGTGGAGCTCGTCGAGAAGCGCGGCGAGTTCGCCGTACGAGGCGGCATCCTGGACGTCTTCCCGCCCACCGAGGAACACCCCCTGCGTGTGGAGTTCTGGGGTGACGACGTCGAGGAGATCCGCTACTTCAAGGTCGCCGACCAGCGCTCCCTGGAGGTCGCCGGGCACGGCCTGTGGGCGCCGCCGTGCCGTGAACTCCTCCTCACGGAGGACGTACGCACGCGTGCGCGTACCCTCGCGGAACTCCATCCCGAGCTGGGCGAACTGCTCGGCAAGATCGCCGAGGGCATCGCGGTCGAGGGCATGGAGTCCCTCGCCCCCGTCCTCGTCGACGACATGGAGCTGCTGATCGACGTCCTGCCCAAGGGCGCCATGGCCGTCGTGTGCGATCCGGAGCGGGTACGCACGCGTGCCGCCGATCTGGTCGCGACCTCCCAGGAGTTCCTGCAGGCGTCCTGGGCGGCCACGGCGGGCGGCGGCGAGGCCCCCATCGACGTCGGCGCGGCCTCCCTGTGGTCCATCGCGGACGTCCGCGACCGGGCCCGCGAGCTGGACATGATGTGGTGGTCGGTCTCGCCCTTCGCCGCTGACGAAGAGCTCGACGCAGACACCCTCAAGCTCGGCATGCACGCCCCCGAGACCTACCGCGGTGACACCGCCAAGGCCCTCGCCGACACCAAGGGCTGGCTCGCCGAGGGCTGGCGCACGGTGTACGTCACCGAGGGCCACGGACCGGCCGCCCGTACCGTCGAGGTGCTGGGCGGCGAGGGCATCGCGGCCCGCCTCGACGTGGAACTCGGGGCGATCTCCCCGTCCGTCGTGCACGTGGCGTGCGGCTCGATCGACTACGGCTTCGTCGACCCGGCGCTCAAGCTGGCCGTCCTGACCGAGACCGACCTGTCCGGCCAGAAGGCCGCCGGCAAGGACGGCGCCCGGATGCCGGCCCGCCGCCGCAAGACCATCGACCCGCTCACCCTGGAGGCGGGCGACTACATCGTCCACGAGCAGCACGGCGTCGGCCGCTACATCGAGATGGTGCAGCGCACGGTGCAGGGCGCCACCCGCGAGTACCTGGTCGTCGAGTACGCCCCCGCCAAGCGCGGCCAGCCCGGCGACCGCCTCTACATCCCCACCGACCAGCTGGAGCAGATCACCAAGTACGTCGGCGGCGAAGCACCCACCCTGCACCGCCTGGGCGGCGCCGACTGGACGAAGACGAAGGCGCGCGCGAAGAAGGCCGTCAAGGAGATCGCGGCCGACCTCATCAGGCTGTACAGCGCCCGCATGGCGGCGCCCGGCCACACCTTCGGCCCGGACACCCCCTGGCAGCGCGAGCTGGAGGACGCCTTCCCGTACGCGGAGACCCCCGACCAGCTCACCACCATCGCCGAGGTCAAGGAGGACATGGAGAAGTCGGTCCCCATGGACCGCCTGATCTGCGGCGACGTCGGCTACGGCAAGACGGAGATCGCGGTCCGGGCCGCCTTCAAGGCCGTCCAGGACGGCAAGCAGGTCGCGGTCCTGGTCCCCACGACCCTGCTGGTCCAGCAGCACTTCGGGACGTTCTCCGAGCGCTACTCCCAATTCCCCGTCAACGTGCGGGCGCTCAGCCGCTTCCAGACCGACACCGAGGCGAAGGCCGTCCTGGAGGGACTGCGGGAGGGCTCGGTGGACGTCGTCATCGGCACCCACCGCCTCTTCTCCTCGGAGACCAAGTTCAAGGACCTCGGCCTGGTCATCGTCGACGAGGAGCAGCGCTTCGGCGTCGAGCACAAGGAGCAGCTGAAGAAGCTGCGCGCCAACGTCGATGTCCTGACGATGTCCGCGACCCCCATCCCCAGGACCCTGGAGATGGCCGTGACCGGCATCCGCGAGATGTCGACGATCACGACACCCCCGGAGGAGCGCCATCCCGTCCTGACCTTCGTCGGGCCTTACGAGGAGAAGCAGATCGGCGCGGCGATCCGGCGCGAACTGCTGCGCGAGGGCCAGGTCTTCTACATCCACAACCGGGTGGAGTCCATCGACCGGGCGGCCTCTCGCCTGCGCGAGATCGTCCCCGAGGCGCGGATCGCGACCGCCCACGGCCAGATGTCCGAGTCGACTCTCGAACAGGTCGTCGTCGACTTCTGGGAGAAGAAGTACGACGTCCTCGTCTCCACCACGATCGTCGAGTCCGGCATCGACATCTCCAACGCCAACACCCTGATCGTGGAGCGCGGCGACAACTTCGGTCTCTCGCAGCTGCACCAGCTGCGCGGGCGGGTGGGCCGCGGCCGCGAGCGCGGGTACGCGTACTTCCTCTACCCGCCGGAGAAGCCCCTGACGGAGACCGCCCACGAGCGCCTCGCGACGATCGCCCAGCACACGGAGATGGGCGCGGGCATGTACGTCGCCATGAAGGACCTGGAGATCCGAGGCGCCGGCAACCTTCTCGGCGGCGAACAGTCCGGCCATATCGCC
This sequence comes from Streptomyces sp. NPDC001157, assembly GCF_053598255.1. NCBI lineage: Bacteria > Bacillati > Actinomycetota > Actinomycetes > Kitasatosporales > Streptomycetaceae > Streptomyces > Streptomyces sp. NPDC001157. Next base: position 31,501 of record NZ_JBSFJW010000059.1, on the reverse strand, counting down.
GGCGTCGGCTTCGACCTGTACGTGCGCATGGTCGGCGAGGCGGTCGCGGACTACCGGGCCTCCCTGGAGGGCGGGGTGGAGGAGGAGCCGCCCCTGGAGGTCAAGATCGAGCTCCCCGTCGACGCGCACGTCCCGCACGACTACGCCCCCGGCGAGCGCCTGCGCCTGCAGGCCTACCGTGCCATCGCCTCCGCCAACACGGAGGAGGACATCAAGTCCGTACGCGAGGAACTCGTCGACCGCTACGGCAAGTTGCCCGAACCGGTGGAGAACCTGCTTCTGGTGGCCGGCCTGCGGATGCTCGCCCGCGCCTGCGAAGTCGGCGAGATCGTCCTCCAGGGCAACAACATCCGCTTCGCACCGGTGGAGTTGAGGGAGTCCCAGGAGCTCAGGCTCAAGCGCCTGTACCCGGGGACGGTCATCAAGCCGGCCGTCCACCAGGTGCTGGTACCGCGCCCGAAGACGGCGAAGGTGGGCGGAAAGCCCTTGGTCGGGCGGGAGTTGCTGGGCTGGGTCGGGGAGTTCCTGACGTCGATTCTCGGGTCGTAGCCGTCTGGAAGCACAACGAAGCCGTCCGCGGGAGGCGGATTCCGCGGACGGCTGCTCTTGGCCTTACGGCTGCTCTGTGGCCTTAGGGCTGTTCGGGCTTGTCGCGATCCATACCGAGCTGCCCTTCGATGCGCTGCTGGGCGTCGTCGACCTGGTTCTCGTACTTGTTGCCCGTTCTCTCGTTGACCTTCCGCTCCGCGGCGTCGGACATCTCCTTGGCCTTGCCCTGCGCCTGGCGGTTGTTCTTGAACCTGTCGAAGATGCCCATCCAGAGCTCCTTCCCGAGGTGACTTCAGAACGACGATACGTCCCGTGTGTGGCAAATGCCCACTTGGGGACGTTTTTGGTCTGGACCTCATGAACGCCTCCGTGCGCCCTCTCGCTACGGTGTGCGGACAGTCGTACGGGAAATCCGTACGAGAGGAGACCGCCCGTGCGGGGGCGGATCGCGCGGGCAAAGGGGAGGGCGCACCATGAGGCGTCTGAGGGGCGGGGCAGCGGCTGCCATGGTGCTGGTGTTCGCCGTGGCCGGGTGCAAGGCGGAGACCAAGACGGGATCCGGCGGACCGCAGGAGACCGGGGGCGGGGGCGGGGGCGCGGCCCTCACGGCCGCCGAGTCGCTGACCGTGAAGGGGCGCGCGCCGAAGACGGGTTACGCCCGGGACAGGTTCGGCGCCGCCTGGGCGGACACCGACTCCAACAACTGCGACACCCGTGACGACATCCTCAAACGGGACCTGGACGACGTGAAGTTCAGCGACGGCAAGTGCAAGGTGTCGTACGGCGTCCTGGAGGACGACCCCTACTCCGGTACGAAGGTGACCTACCGGCGCGGCCGCAGCCTCGTCGACATCGACCACCTGGTCGCCCTCTCCGACGCCTGGCAGAAGGGCGCCAAGTACTGGGACGCGCGCAAGCGGATAGCCCTCGCCAACGACCCGCTCAACCTGCTCGCCGTCGGCGCGAGCGCCAACCGGTCCAAGGGCGACGGCGACACCGCGACCTGGGTGCCGCCGAAGGCCTACCGGTGCACGTATGTCGCCGCCCAGGTCGCGGTGAAGAAGAAGTACGGGCTGTGGGTGACCGCCGCCGAGAAGGCCGCCATGGAGAAGGTCCTCAGGACCTGCCCGGGGCAGAAACTCCCCTCCGGCGGCAACCCGACCGAGGCGCCGGCCCGGTTCCACGCCGGCTGACGGGGACGGGCCGGGGCGCGGCTACGCCTGCTACTTCAGCGCCGCGAGGACCGTGGTCGTCACCTTCTTCGCGGATGCGGCGCCGTTGTCGCTGCCGGCCGTGGACAGCACGGTGACCACCGAGTTGCCGGACCGGGCCGCGACGAGCGTGGTGCCGTTCTCCCAGGTGCCGCTCGTCAACGTCATCGTGTAGGCCTCGTCCCCGAGTCCGGCCGTGGACTTGCCGGTGACCTTCACCTTGGCGTGCGCGTCGGTGTCCGTGAACGTGGCGCACTCGGTGGCGACGGTCTGCAGGGCCTTCATCACCGCGGTGGCCGTGGTGCCCTGGAAGGTGTCGATCTCCTGGGCGACCTCCTGCGTCTTGTCCTTGCTCGCGTAGTCGTTCTGCGCGAACGACACGCCCCCCTTGTAGCCGGTCACCTGGATCCAGGACGTGGCCTCCAGCCTGGTGCAGTCCGGCTTCGCGGTCTTCTTGGCGGACGGGGAGAGGAACGTGCCGCCGGTGTCCGAGGAGCCGTCGGCCTCGATGGTGAGCCTGGCGGGGAAGGCGGACACGGGTGCCAGCGCCTTCTTCAGCTGCGTACCGGTGGGCAGGCCGGCGTTGGGGTCCTTCGCCTTGCCCGCGGCTCCCTCGGCAGAGGAAGCCTTGCCCCCCTGGTCGGAGGAGGAACCGGACGAGCAGGCGGTGAGGGCCAGGGGGAGTGCCGCAACGGCGAGCAGGGTGGCGACACGAGGCGAGAGACGCATGACAGTCCTTCAAAGGGTGGTGTTGACGGGGGAGTGCACGGCATGCCGCGCGAGGGCCGGAACCGGCCTGAGGTGTGGGGGAGGGGCCGCCCGTTGAATCCGGTGGAACGGCTCGGTGAGCGGCGAGCGGTAATGGTAAGCGGAGGGGTGGGGCGGCCGGACCCCAGGTGGGGGCCGGTCGGCCGGGGGCCCGGCGCGCCGGGCAGGGTGCGCGGGGCGGGCCCCGGCGGTCACGGGAGGGGCCGGGTCAGGCCGCCTTCTTCCAGTCACCGCAGCCGGTGGTCTTGAAGTAGGCATCGTCCGGGCTGATGGTGACGACGGCCGTGCCGGTCACGTTGTTGTTCGCGATGATCGAGTGGAGCGAGTGGTCGGCGTCCTTGGTCCGCTCCCAGTAGCAGGAGTCGTCCTTGTTGCCGATCGACTTGTAGGTGCCGGGGGTGATGTCGGAGCCGACCCTGAACATCCCGCCGTCACCGGCCATCCCGGCGGCGGGCGTGCCCTTCGTCTGGGTGTCGACGGCCTCCCAGTCCTTGCAGCCGTTCGACTTGAAGAGCTTGTCCGTCGCCTTGACGGTGACGTAACTGGTGCCGCTCACGTTGTCGTTGGCCAGGATCGAGTCCATCTCGCCCTTGGCGTCCTTGGCGCGCTCCCAGTAACACATGCCCTCGGTGTTGCCGGTGGTGCGGTAGGTGCCGGGCTTGATGTCCGAGCCGACCCGGAAGTCGCCGTCCCCCGCGAACGCGGCCTTCTTCTTCTCGGTGGCCTGCGCCTTCCCGCTTCCGGAGCCGTGCTGCGCGGAGGTTGAGGAACGTTTGCCGGAGTTCGAGCCGGAGGCGGAGCCGGTGCCGTTGTGGCCCGCGTTCGCCGAGACGACGCCGATGACCACGACCCCCACGACGGCACCCAGCGCGATCTTGCCCTTCATGCCCATGGCAATGTCCCCCCTCGGACGTTCGGATGTGGCGAACGGCCGTTGCTCGGCAGCTGCCGTTCACGGTGTCCGCTGGGTCAATAAGAACAGAGGCTGTGAACCGAGTCAACACGATTCACAAGGTTGAGTGTGTACACGGCCGTGAATGCATGGATCTTGCGTGCATCGGTATGCTCGGCGTCACACTGCGACAACGAGGGGAGCCGGCGGGTGTTGGACAACGCGACAGAGGTGACCGCCGCCGGGATCGCCCGGCTGGCCGGCGTCGGCCGCGCCGCCGTCAGCAACTGGCGCCGCCGCCACGCCGACTTCCCCAAGCCCGTCGGCGGCACCGAGACGAGCCCGTCCTTCGCACTCGCCGAGATCGAGGCCTGGCTGCGCAAGCAGGGCAAACTCGCCGAGGTCCCGCTCCGTGAACGCGTCTGGCAGCAGCTCGCCGGTCATCCCGAGGGTCCCGTCACGGCGTTGACCCACGCAGGCTGTGTACTGCTGCTCATCCACGACCGGCCGACGGTCTGGCTGGAGGCGAGCGCGGGCTCGGACGAGCGGCTGGCGGCCATGTTGACGGGGGCGCTGGAGGACGTGCTGGAGCCGCGTTTCGGTGCGGCGGTTCGAGGGCGTGGGCGCGGTGTTCACAGCGAACCGGCCGGAGGTACGGCATCGGGTGTGAACTCCCGGCTTGCTGTGAACACCCCCACCTCCGTGCACACGCCCACCTCCGCCCACACCGCCACACCCCCCGCCGTGCAAGCCCCCTCCGGCCCCCAACTCCTCCCCTCCGCCCCGCTCCTGCGCGGTGTCGCCGAACTCGCCGCCGCATCGGGCGCCCGCCAGACCTTCGAGTTCCTCCTCGGCCGGCACCTGGACGCCAACCCGCGCCAGTACACGCTCACGCCCGCCGAACTCGCCGGCCTCATGGCCGACCTGGCAGGACCCGCCCGCACCTTCCTCGACCCCGCCTGCGGCACCGGCGCCCTCCTGCGCGCCGTCACCCCCCGCCCCGACCAGGAGCTCTACGCCCAGGACAGCGCCCCCGACCTCGCCGCGCTCACCGCCCTACGCCTCGCCCTGCACACGCAGGCGACCGTGCGCGGGGCCGCGGGCGACACCCTGCGCGCCGACGCCTACCCCGAGCTGCGCGCCGACGCCGTCCTGTGCCACCCGCCGTTCAACGAACGCAACTGGGGCCACGACGAACTCGCCTACGACCCCCGCTGGGAGTACGGCTTCCCGGCCCGCAACGAGTCCGAGCTGGCCTGGGCCCAGCACGCGCTCGCCCGCCTGCGCGACGGCGGCACCGCCGTCCTGCTCATGCCGCCCGCCGCCGCCTCCCGCCGCTCCGGCCGCCGTGTCCGCGCCGACCTGCTGCGCCGCGGCGCACTGCGCGCCGTCGTCGCCCTGCCCATCGGCGCGGCACCCCCGTACAACATCCCCCTCCACCTGTGGGTGCTGCGCCGCCCCGACAAGGCGTCCGGGCAGCCCGAGGTGCTGCTCGCCGACACCGGGCAGTACGCCACCGAGGGACGCGGCGGCCCCGACTGGCGGGCCGTGCGCGAGGCCGTGCTCGACGCCTGGGGCGCCTTCGACCGCGCCGGAACGCTCGACGAACGCCCGGGCCTGGCCCGCTCCCTCCCCGTCATCGACCTCCTCGACGACGACGTCGACCTCGCCCCGGCCCGCCATCTGCCGCCCCCGGCCGCGGCGGACGGCGCCGACGCGCTCACCGACGTACGTGAACGCCTCGGCGAGACCCTGCGGCTGACCGCCGACCTCACCCCGCCGCCCGCGGACCACACACGGCCCGCGCCCCGCTGGCCGTTCACCACCGTCGGCGAACTCGCGCGCGGGGGAGCCCTGGTGCTGCGCACCGGCGGAAACGGCGGCCACGCGCGCGTGCCCGTCCTCACCGACCACGACGTCTTCGCCCAGACCGCCCCCTCCGGCGCCCTGCCCGAGAGTGACGAGGACGCCGTGCTGACGCAGCCGGGCGACGTCGTCGTGCCGGTGCTCGGCGGCGGCGCGGTGGCGCGCGTGATCGACGACGCGACAACGGGCGCCGCCCTGGGGCGCAACCTCGTCCTCCTGCGCCCCGATCCCACGGCGCTCGACCCCTGGTTCCTCGCCGGCTTCCTGCGCGGCACCGCCAACAACCGCCAGGCCAGCAGCTACGCGTCCACGGCCACCCGCCTCGACGTGCGCCGCCTCCAACTGCCCCGCCTCCCCCTGGACGAACAGCGGCGCTACGGCGAACGCTTCCGCGCCCTCGACGACTTCGAGCGCGCCCTCCGCCACGCGGGCCGCCTCGGGGAGCAACTCGTGCGCGGGATGTACGACGGGCTGACGGACGGGACGGTCGCACCGGACTGACACGTTCCCGGTCGGGGGACGTGACCAGCGCTGCAACGGTTCGGTACAACCCGGGACGCGTTGTCCTTGTCGGCCTATACGCTCGGACCCAGTACCTGTGCCGGTACTCACGTTCGTCCCCATCAGGCCTCCAGGAGCAGCCATGCAGGGCCACGGCTACGCCGCGCCTCCGCCCCGTCGACCCTCGACCGGGGTGCTGGTCCTGCTGCGCGTGATCTTCGTGGCGGTGGCACTCCTCAGCATCGGCTTCCTGGCCTGGGTGGCGACGCTCCGCGCGGCGATCGTCACCCGCAGGGCCGTCGACTGGTGGATCTTCGCGGCCTCGGTGGTGGTCCTCGGCATCAGCTTCGCCTTCCTGAGCACCGACCACACCGACGACTTCAGCAGCCCGAACGGCAACACGGGCATGATCATCCTGCTGCTGAACGCCGTGGCCTGCGTCGGCTACTACCTCTACGCGGACATACGTCACTTCCATCAGCCCCACCAGGTCTACGCGGGGCCGCCGCCCACCGCGCCGGGCTACGGGTATCCGCAGCCCGCGTCGCCGTTCACCGCGACGACCGCGCCGAGCAACCCGCAACCCCCGTACACCGCGCCCCCGATGCCCCACGCTCCCGGGCCCCAGCCGCCCGCCCCCGCCCCGCCGCAGCGCCCCGCGCCCGCCCGTATCGACCAGGTGCGCGCCGAACTGGACGAGCTCAGCGACTATCTGCGCCAGCACCCGGGCCACTCCGACGGCAACCACGAGGGCGGAAGGTGACCGTGGCGGCAGGACGGGTCGTCGCCGGCCGCTATGCGCTGTCCACGCTCATCGGGCAGGGCGGCATGGGCCAGGTCTGGACGGCGTACGACCAGCGGCTGGACCGGCGCGTGGCGGTGAAGCTGCTGCGCCCCGACAAGGTGGCCGGGCAGGAGGCCGACGAGCTGCGCCGCCGCTTCGTGCGCGAATGCCGGGTGACCGCTCAGGTCGACCACCCCGGCCTGGTCACCGTGCACGACGCGGGCAGCGAGGGCGAGGAGCTGTTCCTCGTCATGCAGTACGTCGACGGCGCCGACCTCTCCGACCATCTCGCCGAGCACGACCCCTACCCCTGGCAGTGGGCGGTCGCGGTCGCCGCGCAACTGTGCGCGGTGCTGAGCGCCGTGCACGCCGTGCCGATCGTCCACCGCGACCTCAAGCCCCGCAATGTGATGGTGAAGCAGGACGGCACGGTCACCGTCCTCGACCTCGGTGTCGCCTCCGTGATGGACGCCGACACCACCCGCCTCACGCACACCGGCACCCCCATCGGCTCGCCCGCCTACATGGCGCCCGAGCAGGCCATGGGCGGCGCGGTCGGTCCGTACACCGACCTGTACGCGCTCGGTGTGCTGCTGCACGAACTCCTCAGCGGCGACGTCCCGTTCGCGGGCTCGACGGCGCTCGGCGTACTGCACCGGCATCTGTACGAGGCGCCGGTCCCGGTGCGCCGCCTGCGCCCCGAGGTCCCGGAGGCGCTCGAAGCCCTGGTCCTGCGTCTGCTGGCCAAGGACCCGCAGCACCGCCCGGCCTCCGCGCAGGAGGTGTACGAGCACCTGGCCCTGCTGCTGCCCGCGCGCGGGACGCCCACCGGGGCGCCCCTGGACCCCACCCGCCCCTTCCTGCGCCCGCACGCCCCCTGGCCGGACCGCGCGCGTACCCCCGCGCCCCAGCCCGCCCCGGCGGTCGAGAAGGCGGAGAAACCGGACGTCGCCCGCGCCGTCGACGAGGTCAAGCGTCTCCTCGGCGAGGGCCGCATCACCCAGGCCGTGGACATCCTCGGCGCGATCCTGCCCGCCGCCGCCGAACAGCACGGCGAGCACTCCCCGGTCGTGCGCACCCTGCGCAAGCAGTACGCGGCCACCCTCATGGACGACGGCCAGTACCGCCGCGCACTGCCCGAATTGCGCCGCCTCGCCGACGAACGCGCCGCCGAGGCGGGCCAGGCGGACCCGCAGTCGCTGCGCTTCCGCTACGAGGCCGCCCAGTGCCTGGAGTCCCTCGGTGAACCGGCGGCCGCGCTCGCCGAGTACCGCGCGCTGCTGCCGTACTACGAGAACCAGTACGTGGCCGGCGACCCGGAGCTCGCCCACGACGTCCGCCGCCGCATCGGCCACCTCCTGCTCGCCCTCGGCGACCGCGCCGCCGCCCACGACGTACTCGCCCGACTCCTGCTCGACGTGGAGCGCCTGCGCGGCCCCGGCCACCCGCTCGTGACCGAAATCCGTCGCACCCTGGGATGGCTGGGGCAGGTGCGCGGCTAGTTTTTACCGAACCCTGAGGGAATCTTGTGCTCTTCAGGGGCTTACGTTTTCCGAACACTTGATCAGGGCCGGGTACGTTGCCGTTCGTTTTACGCCAGGCAACGCACAACGCAGCCGACGCACAACCAGGGGTGGGGTACACATGGCCGGCCATCGGCAGTCGAAGAAGCGCAGATACATCACCTGGGCCGCCGCCGGTGCCGCCGTGGTCGCGGGAGCCGGGCTCGCCGCGCAGACCTCCATGGCCGCCACGACCTGGCCAGCGCAGAAGACGTACACCGGCCGCGCCTTCGACACCTGCGCCGCGCCCTCCCTCGCCGCGATGAAGGCCTGGCACACCGGCTTCTACGGCGCCGCCGCCGTCTACGTCGGCGGCAGGAACCGCGGCTGCTCCCAGCCCAACCTCACCGCGTCCTGGGTGAAGTCGGTCAGCACGGTCGGCTGGAAGCTCATCCCGCTCTACGTCGGCGCCCAGCCGCCCTGCCAGACCGGCTCCAGCCCCGAGAAGATCACCGCCACCACGGCCGCCTCCCTCGGCAAGACCGACGCGGACGACGCCGTGGCCAAGGCATCGGCGCTCGGCATGAAGGCCGGCAGCCCGATCTACCTGGACATGGAGTCGTACGACATCACGAACACGTCGTGCAACAACGCCGTGCTCACCTATGTCCGCGCCTTCGACAAGGAACTGCGCGCCAAGACGTACCGCACCGGCTACTACGGCTTCACCAGCTCCAGCGCCAAGGCGATCGCCACCGCGACCGACAAGACGGACCTGCCGGGCAACCTCTGGTACGCCCTGTGGGACAAGCAGAACACCACGACCACGGACTGGCCCTGGGGCTCCACCCAGTTCACCAACCACAGCCGCGCCCACCAGTACCTGGTCAACAGCAAGGAGACGCGGAACGGCTACACGATCACCGTGGACCGCGACGCGTGGGACGCCCCGGTGGCCATCACCGGCTGACCCCGGCCGGCACCCGCGGAGGCGCGGCGGTGCCCGAAGTCGCGGTGAATCGTTGGTCGAATGGGTTGGCCACAGCCGACCCACTGCCTACCATCGATCACCGCAAGACTTTGTGCACCGTCGCACAATCTCCTCGGGAGGCTTCCTTGCAACGCCGCCGTCGCACCGCGCTCCTCCTCACCGCCGCGATCGCCGCCGCGGCCCCCGTCCTGACCGCCTGCGGAAGCGATGCGCACCCCGGTGCGGCAGCCGTCGTCGGCGGTCAGCGGATCACCGTGGCGCAGCTGGAGACCCGGGTGAACGAGGTGCGCACGGCGCAGCGGGCGGCCGTGAAGGACGACGCGCAGTACAAGCAGGCCGTGTCGCAGACCGCCGGCCTCACCCGCGACACCCTGCACGGGATGGTCATCGACCGGGTGCTGCACCGCGCCGCCCGGGACGCGGGCGTGAGCGTCACGCCCAAGGAGGTCCAGCAGATGCGCACCGGCCTGGAGCAGCAGGTCGGCGGCTCCAAGGCCCTGCAGACGGCCTGGCTCCAGCAGTACGGCGTCGCCCCGCAGCGCCTCGACGAGAACCTGCGCCTCCAGCTGGAGGCCCAGAAGCTGGCGCAGGCCCTCGGCGCCGACACCAGCAAGCCGGCCTTCTGGAACGCCCTGTCCAAGGCGTCCAAGGAACTCCACGTCGACCTGAACCCGCGCTACGGCACCTGGGACGTCCAGAAGAGCAGCCGCGTCGACGCGAAGACCCCGTGGGTGCGCGAGGTCACGGCGACCGGGACGCAGCAGACGGCGTAACCGTCCTCCAGGGCCCCGTCCCTGTGGACAGCGGCCCTGCGGAGCACAGCCCTGTGGACAACTTCCGGGGCTGTCGGCGGCGTGCGTTACGTTCGGATCGTGAACGCAATCAGCTCCGGACAGGCCCCCGGCCGCATCGTCCTGCTCACCACCAGCCACCGCGTCGCGCCCGGCCTGCTGTCCTGGCCCGCCTGGCAGGCCCTGCACGCCGCCGACCGCGTGCTGTGCTCGGACGGCGCCCACCCGCAGCTGCCGTATCTGCGGGAGGCGGGCATACGGGTCGAGGAGGCCGCCCCCACAGCCGAGGAGCTGGTCGACGCGTGCGCGGGCGGCCGTACGGTCGTCGTGGTCGCGACCGGTGAGGGCGAGCCCGCCCTCACCGACGGGCTGGCCCGGCTGGCGGGCTCCGGGCGCGTGCAGATGCCGGAGCTGGAGCTGTTGCCCGCCTCCTACGACCTCCCGGGCGCCCGCCTCCTGGACCTCGTCCAGGTCATGGACCGCATCCGCGCCGAGTGCCCGTGGTCGTCCCAGCAGACCCACAAGGGCCTGGCGAAGTACGGCATCGAGGAGGCGTACGAACTCGTCGAGGCGATCGAGGAGGGCGACCGCGACGAACTGCGCGAGGAACTGGGCGACGTCCTGCTCCAGGTGGTCTTCCACGCCCGGATAGCCGAGGAGGACCCGGACGCCCCCTTCTCCGTCGACGACGTGGCCGCCGGCATCGTCACCAAGCTCATCCACCGCCACCCGCACGTCTTCGGCGACGAGACCGCCGCCACGCCCGAGGAGGTCAAGGAGCACTGGCTGCGCACCAAGGCGATCGAGAAGCAGCGCACCTCGGTGACGGAGGGCATCCCGCTCGGCCAGCCGGGCCTGGCCCTCTCGGCGAAGCTGGCGTCGCGGGTACGGACGGCGGGTCTGAACGTCCCACTGCCCCGACTCGAAGGCGTGGGTTACGAGTTGCTCGCGCTGGCGGTGCGCGCCGAGGCGGAGGGCGTGGACCCGGAGGCCGCGCTGCGGGCGGCGGCCCGGGCCTACCGGGACGCGATCAAGGAGACGGAGGGCCGAAGCCGGTCAGGCGGCGGTGAACCGCACGGGCAGGTCTCGTAGCCCGCGCATGATGAGCCCGCCCCGCCAGCGCAGCTCGGCGGGGTCGGCGGCGAGCTCCAGGTCGGGCAGGCGGCGCAGCAGGGTCTCCAGCGCGGTGCGGCCTTCGAGCCGGGCCAGCGGGGCGCCGAGACAGTAGTGGATGCCATGGCCGTAACCGAGGTGCTGGTTGTCCCGGCGGGAGAGATCGAGCGTGTCGGGCTCCGAGAAGCGGGCCGGGTCGCGGTCCGCCGCGGCCAGGACGACCAGGACGGGGTCACCGGTGGCGATGCGCTGCCCGCCGATGGTCAGCGGCTCGGTGGCGAAGCGCCAGGTGGCCAGTTCCACGGGGCCGTCGTAGCGGAGCAGCTCCTCTATACCGGTGTCGAGCAGTGCGCTCTCTCCGCGCCCGATCGACTCCTGGAGCCGCTGCCGCTGCCCGGGATTGCGCAACAGCGCGTATGTCCCGTTTCCGATCAGGTTGATGGTGGTCTCGAAGCCGGCAAAGAGAAGCACGAAGCACATCGCGGCGGCCTCGTTCTCCGTGAGGTGCTCGCCGTGGTCGGAGGCGCGGATGAGGTCCGAGATCAGGTCGTCCCCGAGCTCGCCCCGCTTGCGGTGGATGAGTTCGGCGAGATAGCCGCGGATCTTCTTCACGGAGCGGGCGACACCGCCGCGCGGTCCGCCGCCGTGCCGGATCATCATGCCCGCCCAGTCGCGGAAGTCGTCCTGGTCCTCGCGGGGTACGCCGAGCAGATCGCAGATCGCGTAGATGGGGAGGGGGAAAGCGAAGTCGTGGATGAGATCCGCCTGCCCGTGCGGCGCGAACCGGTCGATGAGATCGTCCGTCAACTCCTGCACCCGCGGGGCGAATTCGGCCACCCTGCGCGGGGTGAACGCCTTGGAGACGAGACGGCGCAGCCGGGTGTGGTCCGGGGGGTCGATATTGAGCAGATGCGTCATGAGATTGGCGCTGCGCTCACCCGGAATGCCGGTCCTGCTCTTGCCCTGCGCGTCCTCGGCGTGATGCTCGGGGTTCTTCGAGAGCCGCCCGTCCGCGAGTGCCTGACGTGCGTCGGCGTAGCGGGTCACCAGCCATGCCTCGACGCCGCTGGGGAGTTTCGTCCAGTGGACGGGGGAGTGCTCGCGCAGCCAGGCGTAGGCCGGATACGGGTCGCCGGCGAATTCCCAGGTGAAGAGTTCGGGAGCGGTGTTCGGGACGTTCACAGGACGACCGTATCCGCAGCCCGCCCGCACATGCGCCGCCGCAGCGAACCGGTCAAAGGTGACACGCGTTCAAGTCTGTGATCTTCACGTGATCTACGCGGCATTAACTTGTGACAAGTGATCGGCAGCGGCTACGTTCACGGACCAGCGCGGTGGTGTCGAACGCCTGTCGGTGTCATGCGCCGCGCGGTCACTGCTGTCTTGTGAAAGGCCTCCGCATGCTCTCCGGGAACGGTCGACACCGTCGCCCCCGCCAGGCTCCGGCTCTCCTCGTCGCGGCCGGGGTGACCGGCTCCGCCATCGCGATCCCGCTCTTCGCCGCCGGCGGCGCGAGCGCCGCGGACGGCACCACCTGGGACAAGGTGGCGCAGTGCGAGACGGGCGGCTCCTGGAGCGAGAACAGCGGCAACGGCTTCTACGGCGGGCTCAAGTTGACCCAGGAGAACTGGGAGAAGTACGGCGGTCTCGACTACGCCCCCAGTGCCGACCTCGCCAGCCGCAACCAGCAGATAGCCGTCGCCGAGAAGCTCCTGGACGACCAGGGCGTCGGCGCCTTCCACACCTGCGGACTGACCTCCGGGCTGACCAGGGACTCGGGTTCGGCCCACATCGACACCGGTGTGCTGGGCGGCGGTTCCGGTTCGTCCGATTCATCCGGGGCGTCCGACTCCGACTCGACCGGTCTGTCCAACTCCTCGGGCAGCGCTTCCGATGAGTCCTCTTCGTCGGATTCGTCCTCCGGCTCGTCCTCCAGTGCCTCCCCTTCGTCCTCTTCGTCCTCCGCGAGTGCGACGGACAACTCCACCGAATCCGGCACATCCGCCTCACCCTCCACCTCTCCTTCCGGGAAGGCCACGGGTAACTCAGAGGGTGGCGGCAGCTCGTCCACAGGCAAGGCGAAGGGTGACGACTCGGACAATTCCGAGCCCCCGGCGGCCACTTGGAGCCTCGTCGACACCGGCGCGATCGGTACCGGCCGCCACCGTGGCGCCAGCGCGGACGAGGCTGCCGACGAGACCATCGACAAGGCCGCCGACAAGACCAAGGCCGGCAGTCGTGCGGACGACACGTACACCGTCCACGCCGGCGACACCCTCGCCTCCATCGCCGACTCCCTTGGCCTGGACGGCGGGTGGCGGGCGCTCTATGCCGAGAACAAGAAGGCCATCGGTGCCGACCCGAACCACATCTTCGCCGGTCAGACCCTGAAACTCGGTGCCGAATAGGGCGAAAAACAACGGGAGTTCACGTCACACTTCGCCACTGAATGTCCGGTTTGGTGAAAGTGTGGGATGAGTCTCAGAAGCCCTGATCGTCTTTGAAATTCGACGGATCGCGTGTCTACCGTCGTCACCGCTCGTCAACACGAGCCCCGGCTGCCGCAACGCCGAATCCTGCCAGCGGCCGTACGGGAACAGTCGTCGCGTAAAGCGCCGTAGGCAGGAGCGGGGGACCCAAGGTAAGTGCCGCACCGGGCAGTTGACGGCGGCGGCTAGGGGTGTAGCCGTGTCTCGTGAGAGCGAGAGCACGGCCGGGCAACTCAACCGGCCCGAACCCGACAGCTCACCTCGCAGGCGTCGGTGAGGGGATCGAACCATGCTGTTTTCCGGCAAGGGCAAGCACCGCCGTCCGTCCAAGGCCACCCGCGCCGCCGCGCTGGCCGGCGTCACCGGCGTCGCCATCGCCGCTCCGCTGATGGCGGCCGGCAACGCCTCCGCCGCCACCGCCTCCGAGTGGGACAAGGTCGCCCAGTGCGAGTCCGGCGGCAACTGGTCCATCAACACCGGGAACGGCTACTACGGCGGCCTGCAGTTCTCCGCCTCCACCTGGGCCGCGTACGGCGGCACGCAGTACGCCGCGCAGGCCAACCAGGCCAGCAAGTCGCAGCAGATAGCCGTCGCCGAGAAGGTCCTCGCCGCGCAGGGCAAGGGCGCCTGGCCGGTCTGCGGCACGGGCCTTTCCGGTGCCGCCTACAACGGCGGCAGCGCGTCGGGCAGCTCCAGCAGCTCGTCCTCCAGCAGCCACTCCTCCGGGCAGAGCGCCTCCCGCTCCGCCGAGCGCCCGACGGTCAAGAAGTCGACGAAGACCGTCACCACCCCGACCGGCAAGAAGGTCAAGAAGGGCGACGGCGAGTACAAGGTCGTCAAGGGCGACACCCTCAGCTCGATCGCCGAGAAGCACGGCGTCAAGGGCGGCTGGCAGAAGCTGTTCAAGCTGAACAAGGACATCGTCTCCGACGCCAACCTGATCTACCCGGGCCAGCAGCTGCACCTCAAGTGACAGCCTCGCGGTCTCCCCGCTCCGGTGCGTGTTCCCCCGTACGCACCGGGGCGGGGTTCTTTTTGCTCCCGCTCTTTGTTCCGTTCGGAAACAATTTACTCTCGGTTCTGCCCAAGGGGTGGTCGGCAGCGTGGCCGATCGGCCTCAGGCGGTTAGGCTCGTCTCGCAGAGCCACCGCGCTACTGCCGTAGCCGTGTCACATCCAAGAAGGAGATGCTCGTGCCGTCCATCGACGTCGTCGTAGCCCGGGAAATCCTGGACTCCCGAGGCAACCCCACGGTCGAGGTCGAGGTCGGCCTCGACGACGGCAGCACGGGTCGTGCCGCCGTCCCGTCCGGCGCCTCCACGGGCGCCTTCGAGGCCATCGAGCTCCGCGACGGTGACCCCAACCGCTACCAGGGCAAGGGTGTCGAGAAGGCCGTCCTCGCCGTCATCGAGCAGATCGGCCCGGAGCTCGTCGGCTACGACGCCACCGAGCAGCGCCTGATCGACCAGGCCATGTTCGACCTGGACGCCACCGACAACAAGGGCTCCCTGGGCGCCAACGCCATCCTCGGCGTCTCCCTCGCCGTCGCCCACGCCGCCTCCGAGGCCAGCGACCTCCCGCTCTTCCGCTACCTGGGCGGCCCGAACGCGCACCTGCTGCCGGTGCCGATGATGAACATCCTGAACGGCGGCTCGCACGCCGACTCCAACGTGGACATCCAGGAGTTCATGATCGCCCCGATCGGCGCGGAGTCCTTCTCCGAGGCCCTGCGCTGGGGCGCCGAGGTCTACCACACCCTCAAGAAGGTGCTGAAGACCAAGGGCCTGTCCACCGGCCTCGGCGACGAGGGCGGCTTCGCCCCGAACCTTGAGTCCAACCGCGCCGCGCTCGACCTCATCATCGAGGCCATCAAGCAGGCCGGTTACGTCCCCGGCGAGCAGATCGCGCTCGCGCTCGACGTCGCCGCGTCCGAGTTCTACAAGGACGGCAAGTACGAGTTCGAGGGCAAGTCCCGCTCGGCCGCCGAGATGACCGAGTACTACGAGGAGCTCGTGGCGGCCTACCCGCTCGTCTCCATCGAGGACCCGCTGTTCGAGGACGACTGGGCCGGCTGGAAGGTCATCACCGACAAGCTGGGCGACAAGGTCCAGATCGTCGGCGACGACCTGTTCGTCACCAACCCGGAGCGCCTGGCCCGCGGCATCGAGGAGGGCACCGCCAACGCCCTGCTCGTCAAGGTGAACCAGATCGGCTCGCTGACCGAGACCCTGGACGCCGTCGAGATGGCCCAGCGCAACGGCTTCAAGTGCATGATGTCCCACCGCTCCGGTGAGACCGAGGACGTCACCATCGCCGACCTTGCCGTCGCGGTGAACTGCGGCCAGATCAAGACCGGCGCCCCGGCCCGCTCGGACCGCGTCGCCAAGTACAACCAGCTGCTGCGCATCGAGGAGATCCTCGACGACGCCGCGGAGTACGCGGGCCGCAGCGCGTTCCCGCGCTTCAAGGGCTGAGCCTTCCCGCACGTCCGCTCCGCGGACAATCGGGCACAGCAAGGGCTGAGCCTTCCTGGGCTAAGCCTTAGCCAGTCGTACGTACGTCCCCGTACCGGTCCCGTACCGTGTGCGGGGACGTACGCACGTGTGACGGGAGGCGGCGACATGGCCGTGAAGGACCGGGACCGGTTCTCCACCGCGACCAGGATCAGGCTGCTCGGCGAACAGACAGCGGCCCGGGTCTACCGCTCCCAGACCAAGCGGCAGGCCCGCCGGTCGAGGCTGACCGGCCGGGCGGCGCTGCTCGCCCTGGTGCTGTGCTCGATGGTGGTGGCCCTCGCGTACCCCATAAGGCAGTACGTCTCCCAGCGCTCCCAGATCGCCGATCTCCAGCGGCAGAGGGAGCAGGCCAGGGCGCGGGTCGAGCAGCTGCGCGACCTGAAGGCCCGCTGGCAGGACGACGAGTACGCCGAGCAGCAGATCCGGCTGCGGCTGCACTATGTGCTGCCCGGGGAGACGAGCTACGTCGTGATCGACCCGAGCACGGTCAAGCAGTCGCGCTTCGAGCAGGGTGCGGGCCACCGCCCCTGGTACACGAACGTCTGGGACGGGGTCGACAAGTCCGACGCCTCCGCCCAGTGAACCGACAGAGGAATTTCGTACAGGCATGGATACGCCCCCGCCGCCCACCCCGCGCACCGAGCCCACCGACGCCGACGTCGAGGCCTTCAAGCAGCAGCTCGGGCGGCCGCCGCGCGGGCTGCGGGCCATCGCGCACCGCTGCCCCTGCGGCCAGCCGGACGTCGTGGAGACGGCCCCCCGTCTGCCGGACGGCACGCCCTTCCCGACGACGTACTACCTGACGTGCCCGCGTGCCGCCTCGGCGATCGGCACGCTGGAGGCGAACGGCGTCATGAAGGAGATGACGGAGCGGCTGGCGACCGACCCGGAGCTGGCCGCCGCGTACCGCGCCGCGCACGAGGACTACATCGCGCGCCGCGACGCCATCGAGGTCCTGGAGGGCTTCCCGAGCGCGGGCGGCATGCCCGACCGTGTGAAGTGCCTGCACGTGCTGGTGGGCCACTCCCTGGCCGCGGGCCCGGGCGTCAACCCGCTGGGCGACGAGGCGATCGCGATGCTGCCGGAGTGGTGGCTGAAGGGGCCGTGCGTGCAGCCGCTGGTGGCCCCCGACCCGGCGGACGAGCATCCCGGCGAGGAGGGCGAGGTCACCGACCCCACCGAGGTCCGCAGCGGCTTCTTCGCATCCAGGCCGATGGTCCCCGAGGGCTTCAGCCGGGTCGCCGCCGTCGACTGCGGTACGAACTCGATCCGCCTGCTCGTCGCGGACGTGAACCCCGCAACCGGTGAACTGCTGGAGCTCGACCGGCGCATGACGATCGTGCGGCTCGGTCAGGACGTGGACCGGACCGGCCGGCTGGCCCCCGAGGCGTTGGAGCGGACGTTCGCGGCGTGCCGCGACTACGCGGAGGTGATCCGCGAACTGGGCGCCGACAAGGTGCGATTCGTGGCCACGTCGGCCTCCCGGGACGCCTCGAACCGCGACGACTTCGTACGCGGCGTCGTGGACATCCTGGGCGTCGAGCCCGAGGTCATCTCCGGCGAGCAGGAGGCCGAGTTCTCCTTCACCGGGGCGACCAAGGAACTGAAGGGGCGGGACGACCTCGACCGCCCCTACCTCGTGGTCGACATCGGCGGAGGCTCCACAGAGTTCGTCGTCGGCGACGACCAGGTGCGCGCGGCGCGCTCGGTGGACGTGGGATGCGTGCGGATGACCGAGCGGCACCTCGTCCGGGACGGCGCGGTCACCGACCCGCCCACCGGGGAGCAGATCGCGGCCATGCGGGCCGACATCGAGCGGGCCCTCGACCTCGCCGAGGAGACGGTTCCGCTGCGCGAGGCGCGCACGCTGGTCGGGCTCGCGGGGTCGGTCACGACGGTGTCGGCGATCGCTCAGGAACTGCCCGAGTACGACTCGGAGCGCATCCACCACTCCCGCATCTCCCGCGACAAGGTCCGCGAGGTCACCGACTGGCTGCTGCACTCCACCCACGCCGAGCGAGCGGCCGTCCCCTCCATGCACCCGGGGCGCGTCGACGTGATCGCCGCGGGGTCTCTCGTACTGCTGTCGATCATGGAGCGGATCGGCGCCGAGGAGGTCGTGGTCAGTGAGCACGACATCCTCGACGGGATCGCCTTCAAGGTGGCGGAAGGCGTCTGACGATCCGGCGGCGGCCTACTTGAACCAGTACCGGACGCCGTGGTGGTGGGAACAGGTGCCCTGCGAGTGCCGCGAGTAGGAGAGGGTGGCGTCCTTGCACTTAGCCGTCTCGTACTTGTCGTGAGGCCGCTGGTGGTGCGTCCAGCCGCACACGCCGGTGGTGTGGCTGACGCAGTGGTGGGCCGTGTTGGTGGCCGGCAGAGTGGCCGCGGAAGCGGTCGGTGCGCTGATGAGGACGCCGGCCAGGGCGACGGTGATCGCCGAGGCAGCAAGACGTGCGCGCATAGGAGTTCCTCCCCCTTGTGGTGCGTTGGCAGCGGGAGCTTATAGCGGTGTGAACGACTTGTGGTCTTTGTTGGAGAAGTCATGGAGACGGCTTTTCGTCCCCACCCGCCGAGCCGTGGCGTAGGTCTCGATTGTTACCGAGCGGTAGCTCTCGGACGAGCAGGTCGGATAGCGTATGAGCGTGCCCAGGGGGCCTTT
Organism: Streptomyces sp. NPDC001157; assembly: GCF_053598255.1. Classification (NCBI taxonomy): domain Bacteria; kingdom Bacillati; phylum Actinomycetota; class Actinomycetes; order Kitasatosporales; family Streptomycetaceae; genus Streptomyces; species Streptomyces sp. NPDC001157. The sequence goes on along the minus strand of NZ_JBSFJW010000059.1, from coordinate 12,867 downwards.
CGGGGCCTCCTGGCGACACGCCGCCAGGAAAGTTCGTGAAGTTCTTCACAAGGAATTCCGCCCTGTGGAAGCACGAAAAGGGCCCCGTTGGGCCTTCCGGGGGCCCAACAGGCCCTTGAACGTGTTCAGAAGGGGTGTGGGAAGCTTCCCTGGAGGCCGCTCACGGAGGGGTGTTGCGAAGGGCTCACGGCACCTCCGATGGCGCGGAGAGGCAGCTCACGCGGCATTGACAACGGGACGTACCGCCCCGTGGAGTCCCCGCCGCGGGATGGTCCGCGGCAGCGGGTCGCGGAGGATAACACACCCCCTGCAAGAGCTTGTGAAGGGGCGCACGAGCGACCCCCCTGGGGCAGGTGGATACTCGATGGCATGAGCACCACGGAGCGTCCCAGGATCCTCGTAGTAGGCGGTGGGTACGTAGGCCTGTACGCAGCTCGGCGTATCCAGAAGAAGATGCGCTACGGCGAGGCGACCGTCACGGTCGTCGACCCCCGGTCGTACATGACCTACCAGCCCTTCCTTCCCGAAGCCGCCGCCGGCAACATCTCCCCGCGCCACGTCGTCGTCCCGCTGCGACGCGTGCTGCCGAAGGCGGAGGTTCTCACCGGCCGGGTCACCAGCATCGACCAGGACCGCAAGGTCGCCACCGTCGCGCCGCTGGTCGGCGAGGCGTACGAGCTGCCCTTCGACTACCTGGTGATCGCGCTCGGCGCGGTCTCCCGCACCTTCCCGATCCCCGGCCTCGCCGAGCAGGGCATCGGCATGAAGGGCATCGAGGAGGCCATCGGCCTGCGCAACCACGTCCTCGAGCAGCTCGACAAGGCCGACTCCACGACCGACGAGGAGATCCGCCGCAAGGCGCTCACCTTCGTCTTCGTCGGCGGTGGCTTCGCCGGTGCGGAGACCATCGGTGAGGTCGAGGACCTGGCCCGCGACGCGGCCAAGTACTACAAGAACGTGTCCCGCGAGGACATGCGCTTCATCCTCGTCGACGCCGCCGACAAGATCCTCCCCGAGGTCGGCCCCAAGCTGGGCGCCTACGGCAAGGAGCACCTGGAGAGCCGCGGCGTGGAGATCTACCTCTCCACCTCGATGGACTCCTGCGTCGACGGCCACGTCGTGCTGAAGAACGGCCTCGAGGTCGACTCCAACACCATCGTGTGGACCGCCGGCGTCAAGCCGAACCCGGTCCTGTCCCGCTACGGCCTGCCGCTCGGCCCCCGCGGTCACGTCGACTGCGCCCCGACCCTGCAGGTCCAGGGCACCGACTACATCTGGGCCGCCGGCGACAACGCCCAGGTCCCGGACCTCGTCGGCCGCAAGGCGGGCAACGAGAACGCCTGGTGCCCGCCGAACGCCCAGCACGCGCTGCGTCAGGCCAAGGTCCTCGGCGACAACGTGATCTCCGGCATGCGGGGCTTCCCGCAGAAGGACTACAGCCACGGCAACAAGGGCGCCGTCGCGGGTCTCGGCCTGCACAAGGGCGTCGCGATGATCGTCATGGGCAAGATGAAGATCAAGCTCAAGGGCCGTCTCGCCTGGTACATGCACCGCGGCTACCACGGTCTGGCCATGCCGACCTGGAACCGCAAGGTCCGCGTCTTCGCCGACTGGACGCTCGGCATGTTCCTCAAGCGCGAGGTCGTCTCCCTCGGTGCGATGGAGCATCCTCGGGAGGAGTTCTACGAGGCTGCGAAGCCGGCCCCCGTCGCTGCCGCGCCCAAGGAGAAGACCGAGGCCAAGGCCTCCTGACCGGTTCCGGTCGCTGAACCATCCGAAGGGCCCCCTGCCATCCGTGGTGCAGGGGGTTCTTCGGCGTTCCTGGGGCTGCCGCCCCCAGACCCCCGCTTCGGCCTGAACGGCCTCGTCCTCAAACGCCGGGACGGGCTGAACTCGTAACGCCAACGGGGGACTGCGCAGCACCCCCATTTTGTTTATACGTGGTGTTGGACATTCCGGGAGTGCTGTCACGGAGGTGTGCGCCATGGCCGACGCCGCACTGCGGCTGAAGAGCCTCGTCGAGCAGTTGCTGGGGGTCCCGCTCCCGGTGCGCATCCGCGCCTGGGACGGTTCGCAGGCAGGGCCGCCGGGCGCACCGGCGCTGGTCGTGCGGAATCGGCGGGCGGTACGGCGGCTGCTCTTCAAGCCGGGGGAGCTGGGGCTCGCCCGTGCCTGGGTCGCCGGGGACCTGGACATCGAAGGGGATCTCTACACCGCCCTCGATCTGATGTCGGAGCTCGTGTGGGAGCGCGGGGAGGACACCAGGAGCCTGCTGCAGATGGTGCGCGACCCCGAGGTGCGCGCCGCCGCCCGCGGCCTCGTGAAGGTCGCCGGGCTTCCGCTGCCGCCCGCCCCGCCCCGCGAGGAGGTCCGCAGAGCCCGCACCCATCTGCACACCAAACGCAGCGACCGGCGCGCCATCAGCCACCACTACGACGTCGGCAACGACTTCTACGAGATCGTCCTCGGCCCGTCGATGGTCTACTCGTGCGCCTACTGGCCCACGCCCGACGCCACCCTTGAGGACGCCCAGCGCGACAAGCTCGAACTCATCTGCCGCAAACTCGACCTGACGGCCGGTCAGCGGCTGCTCGACGTCGGCTGCGGCTGGGGCTCCCTGGCCATCCACGCCGCCCACGAGCACGGCGTGAGCGTCGTCGGCATCACGCTGTCGCAGGAGCAGGCCGCGTACGCCCGTAAGCGCGTCGCGGGCGAAGGGCTGACCGACCGGGTCGAGATCCGCGTGCAGGACTACCGGGACGTCCCCGACGGGCCCTACGACGCCATCGCCTCCGTCGGCATGGCCGAACACGTCGGCAAGGAACGGTACTTGGAGTACGCCGAGGACCTGTACCGCCTCCTGAAGCCCGGCGGGCGGCTGCTCAACCACCAGATCGCGCGGCGGCCGCAGCGCGACGAGTCGTCGTACAACGTCGACGCGTTCATCGACGCCTACGTCTTCCCCGACGGTGAACTCGCCCCCCTCGGCAGCACCGTCGGGCAGTTGGAGCGCGCCGGGTTCGAGGTGCGTGACGTGGAGGCGATCCGCGAGCACTACGGGCTCACCCTGCGCCGCTGGGTGGCCAACCTGGAGACCGACTGGCCCCGCGCGATGCGGCTGGCCGGACCCGGCCGCGCCCGCGTCTGGCGGCTGTACATGGCCGCCTGCGCCCTCGCCTTCGAGCGCAACCGCATCGGCGTCAACCAGGTGCTGGCGGTGCGGACACCCGAGGGCGGGGAGTCCGGGATGCCGCTGCGTGCCCGTACCTGGGGGACCTGATCCCCGTACGTACGAAGGGGCCCCGTTCGGTGAGCGAACGGGGCCCCGGCTGTCGTACCGCTACTCCGACTTGATCGCCGTCAGCATGTTCAGCCGTGCCGCCCGGCGGGCCGGCCACAGGGCCGCCAGGACGCCGACCGTCGCCGCGAGCAGGAGGAAGACGGCCATCCGCGTCCAGGGCAGGACCAGTTCGTACGTCGCCATCTTCGTGCCGAGGAGTTCGCCGGCCGCCCAGCCGAAGAACACGCCCAGGCCGATGCCGAGCACCCCGCCGAAGAGCGAGATGACGAGGGACTCCAGGCGGACCATGCGCTTGATCCCCTTGCGGTCCAGGCCGATCGCGCGGAGCATGCCGATCTCCTGGGAGCGTTCGAAGACCGACATCGCCAGGGTGTTGATGACCCCGAGGACCGCGACGATCACCGCCATGGCGAGCAGGCCGTAGAGCATGTTCAGCATCAGGGTGAACATCTTCGCGATGTCGTCGGACAGGTCCTGCTTGCTCTGGACCTTGATGGCCGGGTTGGTGCCGAGGGCCTTCTCCAGCTTGTCCTTGGTCGCGTCGGAGGCGCCGTCCGCGGTCTTGACCAGGACCCGCATGTCGCCGGGGTCGGTCATGTGCGGGGTGACGACGTTCTTGTCGAGCAGGATGCCCCGGATCAGGTCGTTGCCCTCGTAGACGCCGGAGACCGTGAGGCGGGAGGACTTGCCGTCCTCGTAGTGCGCGATGAAGGACGAACCCGCCTTCCAGCCATGGGACTTGGCGGTGTCCTCGTCGACGGCGACCTGAGTGCCGCCCACCTTGAAGGTGCCGCCCGCGACCTTCAGGTCCGTCAGCTCGGCGATCGCCGAGCCGTTCACGCCGGTCAGGGACTCGCCCGTGCCGTCGATGCGCGAATAGACGTTGCGCAGGGGGCTGGTGGCGCTCACCCCGTCGGTGGTGTTCAGCTTGTTGTCGACGTCCGGGGAGAGCTCGTTGCCGTTCGCCATGGAGACGACGTAGTCGGCCTTGATGGCGGACGACGCCATCTTGTCGATCGACTTCTGCAGGCTGCCCGCCATCACCGTCATGCCGGTGATCAGGGTGAGCCCGATCATCAGCGCCGAGGCGGTGGCGGCCGTACGGCGCGGGTTGCGCACCGAGTTCTGGCGGGCCAGCTTGCCCGAGACGCCGAAGATGCGCAGGACCGGTGCCGCGGCCGCGATCAGCGGGCGGGACAGCAACGGCGTGAGGATGAAGACGCCGATGATGAGCAGGACCGCGCCGAGTCCCATCGGGCCCTGGCCGTCCGAGCCGTCCATCGTCGTGGCCGCCAGGACGGTCGCGACGCCCGCGGCGCTGAACAGGGCGCCCAGCGTGTTGCGCAGCACCAGCGACTTGGTCGTCGCCTGCGCGTGGACGCTGCTCATCGCGGCGACCGGCGGGATCTTCGCGGCCCGGCGGCCGGGCAGCCAGGCGGCCAGCATGGTGATGACGACGCCGACCGCGAGGGCGCTGACAACGGTGCCGGGCGAGATGACCAGCGGCCCGTCCGGGACCGTGGCGCCCAGCGTGTTCATCAGGGAGCGCAGTCCCGCGCCGATGCCGATGCCCGCGACCAGCCCGGTGACGCCGGCGACCACGCCGACCACGAAGGCCTCGATCAGCACGGACCGGGTGACCTGGCGGCGGGAGGCGCCGACGGCGCGCAGCAGGGCCAGTTCCTTGGTGCGCTGGGCGACCAGCATGGTGAAGGTGTTGGCGATGATGAACGTGCCGACGAACAGCGCGATACCCGCGAACACCAGCAGGCCCTGCTTCAGCCCGCTCATCGACGCGGAGATCTGCTCGGCCTGGTCGGCGGCGAGCTTCTTGCCGGTGGTGGTCTCGACGAGCTTCGTCCCGAGAGCGTTGTCCAGGCCGGTCTTCAGCGCGGCCTGGGAGGTGCCCGGAGCTGCCTTCACATCGATCTCGTCGTACGTGCCCGGCTTGCCGAACAGCTTCTGTGCGGTGGCCGTGTCGTAGAGGGCGAGGCTGCCGCCCGCGGCGACATTGCCGTCGTCGGTGGTGAAGATGCCGGAGACGGTGGGGGTGAGGACCGGCCCGTTCACGGAGAGGCGGATCTTGTCGCCGACCTTGTACCCCGCGCGCTTCGCCGTCTCGGAGTCGATGGCGACCTGGTCCTTGCCGTGCGGCGCGCTGCCGGACTTCAGCGGGTACCGGGCGTCCTTGGCGCCCCAGTAGTTCCCGCCCTGCGACTGGAAGCCGCCGCCGATGAGCTTGCCGTCCTTGTCGGCGATGGCGGTGAAGCCGTTGACGACACCGATCGCGGACGCCGCCCCCGGTACCTTCGCGCTCCTGTCGAGCATGGCCTGGGTCAGCTCGGGCGTCTTGCTGATCGTGTTGCCCTTGTCCTCCTGGGGCTTGGCGGACACGGCCACGTCGACCTGGTCGAAGCCCTTGGCCGAACTGTTCTGGTAGGCGTCGGAGATGGTGTTGGTGAAGACCAGCGTGCCGGACACGAACGCGACGCCGAGCATCACGGCGAGCACGGTCATCAGCAGCCTGGCCTTGTGCGCGAAGACATTGCGCAGTGCTGTGCGGAACATCAGCTGGTGCGGCCCTTCGCGTCGAACTGCTTCATGAAGTCGAGCACGTTCTCCGCCGTCGGCTGGAGCATGTGGTCGACGATCCTGCCGTCCGCGAGGAAGACCACCCGGTCCGCGTACGCCGCCGCCACCGGGTCGTGGGTCACCATGACCACCGTCTGTCCCAACTCCCGTACGGAGTTGCGCAGGAAGCCCAGTACCTCGGCGCCGGAGCGGGAGTCGAGGTTTCCGGTCGGCTCGTCGCCGAAGATGATGTCGGGCCGGGAGGCGAGCGCCCGTGCCACGGCGACGCGCTGCTGCTGGCCGCCGGAGAGCTGGGCCGGGCGGTGACCGAGACGGTCCCGCAGCCCGACCATGTCGATGACCCTCTCCAGCCACTGCTTGTCGGCCTTGCGGCCCGCGATGTCCATGGGGAGGGTGATGTTCTCCAGGGCAGTCAGCGTCGGCAGCAGGTTGAACGCCTGGAAGATGAAGCCGATCTTGTCCCGGCGCAACTTCGTGAGCTGCTTGTCCTTCAGGGAGCCGAGCTCGGTCTCGCCGATGCGCACGGAGCCGGAGGAGAAGGTGTCGAGACCGGCCACACAGTGCATCAGCGTGGACTTGCCCGACCCGGAGGGGCCCATGATCGCGGTGAACTCGGCCTGCCGGAAGTCGACGGAGACCCGGTCGAGGGCGACCACCTGGGTCTCGCCCTGTCCGTAGATCTTCGAGAGATCCGTGGCTCGTGCGGCCACGGTGCTGGTGGACCGGTCGGCGACGGGTGTGGTGGTCACGGGCAGGAACTCCTCTTGGGACGACGTCTTGAAGGGGACGTGTTCCATCGTGGTGGCCGGAGAGTGCCGTGTAGTCAGCCGCTGTTCCGGTTCCCGGGGGCGACTTCGGACGGATCCGGGTCCGCCGTGTCATACCTGGGGATGACGGGGACCCCTGACCGCGCGCGCCCCGCGGCCCCGGCGAACGGCCCCGTCAAGAACCGGTGGAGCACCCTCGTTCGGGCGGTGAAATTCCGTCATTCCGCATACACCGCCGACCGTCGCACGCAAGGCTATTGGCAAGTGCGGATGGCCCGTTCCATGGGCTGATGCACCCTCAGACGTCAATAAAATAAGACAACATCGGTCCGCCGTTCCGCTGTTCGGGGGATGTATCCCGATAGGCTCGGAACCTCGACGCGGAGCCCATGGCCTGCCCGGATGGTGGAATGCAGACACGGCGAGCTTAAACCTCGCTGCCCCTACGCGGGCGTGCCGGTTCAAGTCCGGCTCCGGGCACCACCATGTCGTCGATGCGTGGCGATCGCTGCACCCTGCATTGAAGACTTCACCGCGCAACCCGTTGACATCGGGCCTGAGCGGACGGAAACTCACGTCAGAAATTCGGTGAACTAAATTTCACTGGACGAACAAAGGATGTAGGGATGCGTACCACCGTCGGCATCATCGGAGCCGGCCCCGCCGGTCTCCTCCTCGCCCGGCTGCTCCACAACGCCGGCATCGACTCGGTCGTGCTCGAGAGCCGCGACCGCGCCTACGTCGAGCAGCGCCAGCGCGCCGGGATCCTGGAGCAGGGCACGGTGGACGTACTGCGCGCGGCCGGCGCCGCCGAGCGCATGGACCGCGAGGGGCTGCGCCACGACGGCATCGAGCTGCGGTACGCGAAGAAGCGCCACCGGGTCGACTTCCCCGCCCTCACCGGCGGCCGGTCCGTGATGGTCTACGCCCAGACCGAGGTCTGCAAGGACCTCATCGCCCTCCAGCTCAAGGAGGGCGGCCCGCTGCTGTTCGAGGCGGAGGCGCTGGCGGTCGAAGGCGCGGACACCGACAGTCCGCGCGTCCGCTTCCGGCACGAGGGCGACGAGTCCGTCCTGGAGTGCGACTACGTCGTCGGCTGCGACGGCTTCTGGGGCGTGGCCCGGCAGGCGGTCCCCGCCGAGCTCACCCGCGTCTTCGAGCGGACGTACCCCTTCGGCTGGCTCGGCATCCTCGCCGACGTACCGCCCTCGCACGACGAGCTCGTCTACGCCCGCCACGACCGCGGCTTCGCCCTCCTGTCCATGCGCTCCCCGTCCGTCTCCCGCCTCTACCTCCAGGTGCCCGAGGGCACGGACGCCGAGGAATGGGGCGACGAGGAGATCTGGGCCGAGCTGGAGCGCCGCTTCGAGACCGAGGACGGCTGGCGTCTGGAGCGCGGGCCGATCACCCAGAAGTCGGTGACCCCCATGCGGTCGTACGTCCATGAGCCCATGCGCCACGGCCGACTCTTCCTCGCCGGGGACGCGGCGCACATCGTGCCGCCGACCGGGGCGAAGGGGCTGAACCTGGCCGTGGGGGACGTCGTGACGTTCGCGCGGGCGCTGACGCACCAGAAGGAGACCGGTTCGGCCGAGCTGCTCGACGCCTACTCCGAGACCTGTCTGCGCCGTGTCTGGCAGGCCGAGCGGTTCTCGTACGACATGACGACCCTGCTGCACCGCGCCCCCGACGCCACGCCCTTCGAGGACCGGCTGCAGCTCGCCCGGCTGGAACGCTTCGCCTCCTCGCGGGCGGCCGAGACCGACCTCGCCGAGGGGTACACGGGGTTCCCGCTCCACTGACGTGCGGACGGGTGACGTACGGATGGCGTAAGCAGCTGATCTCCGGTGGGTTCCGGCCATGTCGCAGCTTGGTCATGAATGGGGCCCCGCGGTGAGGGGAATCACGGATCCGCGTAGCGTGTTGCGCACCACGACGAGGGAAAGATCCTCCCCAAGCACTAGGGTCAATCCTTTGCCTACCCATTACCCTTGATGCTCAAGGCCGCGCACGGCGGCCATGGAGGAGTGCAATGAGGAGCAGAAACCCGGTCTTCTCGCGACGGGGGTTCAGCCGCGACAACGGCTACGCGGGCTTCAACGCCGCGCCGCAGGCCGGGGGACCCGCCGTCGCCACGCAGGGCAACCCGTACGCCCAGCCGACCGGCAACCCGTACGCGCAGAACCCCTACGCCCAGCAGGGCCTGCAGCAGGGTGCCCCGCCGCAGGCGCCGGCCACCACCGGCCGGATGACGATGGACGACGTCGTGCTGCGCACGGCGTCCACGCTCGGCACGCTGATCGTGACGGCCGCGCTCGCCTGGGCGCTGCTGCCGGTCGACGACGCCAACATCAGCCGGTCCTACGGCATCGGCATCGGCGCCGCGCTGATCGGCATGGTCCTGGCGTTCGTCCAGTCCTTCAAGCGCACGGCCTCGCCGGCGCTGGTCCTGTCGTACGCGGCGTTCGAGGGTGTCTTCCTCGGCGTCGTCTCCAGCATCGTCGACAACCGCATCGCGAGCGGCGCGGCCATGCAGGCCGTGATCGGCACGATGGCGGTCTTCGCCGCGGTGCTGATCGCCTACAAGGCCGGCTGGATCCGCGTCAACCGCCGCTTCTACGGTTTCGTGATGGCGGCCGCGCTCGGCTTCGTGCTGCTGATGATGGTGAACCTGCTGTTCGCCGTCTTCGGCGGCGGTGACGGCCTCGGCTTCCGCAGCGGCGGCCTCGGCATCTTCTTCGGTGTCATCGGCGTCATCCTCGGCGCCTGCTTCCTCGCCCTGGACTTCAAGCAGGTCGAGGACGGTATCGCCTACGGCGCGCCGAAGGACGAGGCGTGGCTGGCGGCCTTCGGTCTGACGCTGACGCTGGTGTGGATCTACATGGAGTTCCTGCGGATCATCGCGATCCTCAACAGCAACGACTAGCCTCCGGCGGTCGCAGGCGACTGGTGTAAGCAGAGGGCCCCGGCGTTCACCGTATGCGGCTTCCGCCGCGTGGTGACCCGGGGCCCTCTGCCGTCGTCCAGTGCGCGCCTAGAGGAATTTGCGCGCGGCCCTCCTCAGGTCGTACTCATGAACAATCGCCTTGGCGTGGCCGTACGCCAGATTGTGCTCGTGGCGGAGCCAGCTGACCTTCTCCTCGAAGTTGAAGAGAGCCGGGCCTTCCTCGACGGCGCGAAGCCAGTCGGAGACTTCACGGCCGGTGCAGTGGGGGATGCGGGCTAGCAGGTTGCGATGGGTCTCCTCGGAGAAGACTTGGGACATCGGCGCCTCCGGACGCAAAGGGGATGTAAGCCGGTCCTTCAGGTCACCGTGCCTGAGCGTTCGCCTGTTGGCAACAGTCGGGATGCGACGCGTACGCTCCACTCCGTGGTTGATACGACGCCCTTGACTCGTGCCGTTGATCACTTTGCCGACCGTTTGCGGGCCGCGCCTCAGAGCCGGCTGCAGCGGGGCGCTGCCGCTGAGGCCCTGCAGTTGGCGAGGGAGATGGCCCGGTGGGCCCAGGCCGTGGAGGAACCCGGCACGGAGCCCAGGGAGATGCCCGACGCCGGGATGTTCGCCGCCGCCGACCAAATCACCGTCGCCGTACATGACTTGGCCCTCGTGCTCAGTGACGAGGGCCAGGTGGCGGAAGCTCTGCGGTTGGTGGAGGAGGCGCAGAAACGCGCCGGGGTGTGACCCCTACAGCGACGCTATGACCCTGTCCGCCAGGATGTAGACGTTCTCCTCGCCGCACTCGAACGTCAGCGTGTACGCGCCCGAGATGCCCGAACCGCCCAACAGGACCGGGGTTTCGCCCGCACGGAGGGCCGCGGCGAGGCGTTCCGCCGTCTCGCGGTGGCCCGGGGTCATGCAGAGGGTGGTGCCGTCGGCGAAGACGTAGACGTCGAGGGTGCCGAGGGGGCCCGGGCGGACGTCGGCCAGTTCCACGCGGGAGGTGGCGAGTTCCTCAAGGGCGGCCACCGTGCGCTCGTGGTCGTTCACGACCGGTGACTGGACGGGGACGAAGTCCGGGTGGGAGGGGTGGCGGCGGCGGGCCGCGGCCAGTTCGGGGGAGTCACCCGCGAACTCGTCGGCGTCCGCGGACGGCTCGCTCACCGGCTCCAGACCCATGAAATCGGCCTGCCGGGGCAGGAACAGCTCGCTGTCCGCCAGGCCCAGCAGTGAGGGCGCGTCGGAGGCGTCACGGGCCTCTTGGGCGGCCCAGAAGGCCCGCGCCTCGGCCAGTTCGCGCTCGCGCTCCTCGGCGAGCGCCTCGGCCACCGCGGCGCGTATGTCGTCGGCCTCCGAGGAGGGGCGGGCGGCCGGCACCAGACCGCGTGCGCTGCGGTGCTCGGCGAGCTGGGTGTGCAGTGCGGCGACCTCACGGCGCAGCACCATGAGCGTCCGCAGGACGGCGACGCCCACGGCGCCCGTCGCGGCCGTGATGACCAGCAAGGTGATCGGCATGGCGCTCACTGACGTACTCCCGGTTCAAAGTCGACCCCCGACTTCCTACATCAGCTTGAAGGGCGGACTAACCAGCTGTCAGTGCGTAACGTCACGAAACGGGCAGGACTTTGGGTCCGGGGTTTGCTGGCGCGTCCGCCTGACCTGCGTAAATCCCTCTTCTAAGGGAGATAGGTCACATCCTGGGGGAGATTGGATCACAAAATGGCCCGGAGGGCCGGGGTTTCCCGGACTCCGGGCCATCGGCTCACGGTGGGTGCCGAGTTGACTACCGAGAGGTTGGGTCAGGGGGTCAGCTGAGGCGCTCGATGACCATCGCCATGCCCTGGCCGCCGCCGACGCACATCGTCTCCAGGCCGAACTGCTTGTCGTGGAACTGGAGGGAGTTGATGAGTGTGCCGGTGATACGGGCGCCGGTCATGCCGAAGGGGTGGCCGACGGCGATGGCACCGCCGTTGACGTTCAGCTTCTCCAGCGGGATGTTCAGGTCGCGGTAGGAGGGGATCACCTGGGCGGCGAACGCCTCGTTGATCTCGACCAGGTCGATGTCGTCGATGGTGAGGCCGGCCAGGCGCAGTGCCCGCTGCGAGGCCTCGACCGGGCCGAGGCCCATGATCTCCGGGGAGAGGCCGGAGACGCCGGTCGACACGATGCGGGCGAGCGGGGTGAGGCCCAGCTCGCGGGCCTTGGTGTCGGACATGATGACGACCGCGGCGGCGCCGTCGTTGAGGGGGCAGCAGTTGCCGGCGGTGACCAGGCCGTCCGGGCGGAAGACGGGCTTGAGGCCCGCGACGCCCTCCAGGGTGACGCCGGCGCGCGGACCGTCGTCCTTGCTGACGACCGTGCCGTCGGGGAGGGTCACCGGGGTGATCTCGCGCTCCCAGAACCCGTTCTTGATGGCTTCCTCGGCGAGGTTCTGCGAGCGGACGCCGAACTCGTCCATGTCCTGGCGGGTGATGCCCTTGAGGCGGGCCAGGTTCTCGGCGGTCTGCCCCATCGCGATGTAGGGGTCGGGGAGCAGGCCGTCCTCGCGCGGGTCGTGCCAGGTGGAGCCCTCGGACTGGGCGACGGCCTCGGTGCGGGCCTCGGCCTCGGCGAAGAGGGGGTTGCGGCCGCTGGGCATGTCGGAGCTGCCGTTGGCGTAACGGGAGACCATCTCGACGCCGGCCGAGATGAAGACGTCGCCCTCGCCGGCCTTGATGGCGTGCAGGGCCATGCGGCTCGTCTGGAGCGACGAGGAACAGTAACGGGTGATGGTGCAGCCCGGCAGATGGTCCATGCCCATCTGTACGGCGACGATCCGGCCGAGGTTGTGGCCCTGCTCGCCGCCGGGGAGGCCGCAGCCGAGGTGCAGGTCGTCGATGTCGCGCGGGTCCAGCTCGGGGACCTTGGCGAGGGCGGCCTGGATGATCGTGGCGGTGAGGTCGTCGGGGCGCAGGTCCTTCAGGGAGCCCTTGACGGCGCGGCCGATGGGGGAGCGGGCGGTCGAGACGATCACGGCTTCGGGCATCACGGCTCCATTGGCGTACGGGGGTGTTCTTCCGGGCAGGGCTGGTTGGGAAGTTACCCGTACGTATGGCCTGGGTCACGGGTGTCGCTGTGTGACCCTGACCGCAATTTTCTAAGCGCTTGCTTTTTTCGCCCCCGCCGCCCCTACCCGTCCCGTACCTGGGGGCGGCAGCCCCTCGACCTCGGGGCTCCGGACACATGGAGCTCGGCGCGGTCGGGCTCCGTGGCCCGGGGGCAGGAGGCGC
>NZ_JBSFJW010000058.1:0-40171 GCF_053598255.1 Streptomyces sp. NPDC001157 | reverse complement strand
CCGAGGTGCTCGGCGGCAGCCCCGAACAGGTCGAGAACGCCGCCGAGATCGGCATGGAACACAACCTCGGCCTGACCTGCGACCCGGTCGGCGGCCTGGTCCAGATCCCGTGCATCGAGCGCAACGGCATGGCCGCGGTCAAGGCGGTCACCGCGGCGAAGATGGCGATGCGCGGCGACGGCTCGCACAAGGTGTCCTTGGACAAGGTCATCAAGACGATGAAGGACACCGGCGCGGACATGAGCGTGAAGTACAAGGAGACTGCGCGGGGCGGGCTGGCGGTCAACATCATCGAGTGCTGAGCTCCCCCTCGGCCGACCGGAGTTGACGTTTTGCACGTCGTTTCCACATCCGGAACGGATCACCCGTGCAAAGGTGGGGATGAATCAACCGCTGTCCCCCCACCGGCACTTCAGGGAGTCCTTCCATGCTGCGCGGTATCGACGTAAGCGCCTACCAGTCCTCCTCGTACGGCACGGACGGCCTCTCCTTCGTCTTCATCAAGGCGACGGAGGGCCGCTCGTACGTCAATCCAAGACTCGGCGCCCAGACAAAACACGGCCGGGACGCCGGCCTCGTCGTCGGCTTCTACCACTTCCTGTGGCCCGGCCATCTCCAGGCCCAGGCGGAGTACTTCGTCGAGCACGCCCCGGAGAAGGCGGGCGACATCCTCGCCGTGGACTGGGAACGGACGAGCGAAGGAACGCACGCGAGCAACGCGGAGAAGGACCTGTTCATCCGCAAGGTGAAGGAACTGCGGCCGAACAACCAGGTGGTGCTCTACACCAATCGCGACTTCTGGCTCAACGTCGACACGACCTCGTACGCCGGCGACGGCCTCTGGATCGCCGACTACGTCACGGCGGGCAAACCCCGTATCAAGGCCAAGTGGCGCTTCCACCAGTACACCAGCGAGCCGCACGACAAGGATGTCGCGGACTTCGCCGACAAGGCCGCGCTGAAGGAGTGGGCCAGGAGTGCCTGACGTGTGAGGCGTGCGGCGAACCGCACGTACCGCGCTTACGCCCGGAAGTCCGCCGGGCGCTCCCGGGACGCCTTCGCCAGCGCCTCGGTCACCTCGTCCACGCCCGCCCGCAGCCCGTAGACGGGGGTGCCCGGCTGCTGGCGCCAGGAGTCCGCGAGGGTGCCCGTGTCGACCGTGTCGAAGCCGAGTTCGTCGATCAGGTTCCTGACCACGCGCTTCGCGGCCTCGTCGTCGCCCGCGACCGGGACCGCCTGCCGGTCGGGGTCGCCCGCCGGGCGCGGACGCTCCAGAATGTCCTGGGCGTAGGTGCCGTTGAACGCCTTGACGACCGTGTGGCCGATCTGCCGGGCCGTCCAGGCGCTCTCCGTGAGGCCCTCGTCCTCGATCGCCGCGATCCTGCCGTCCCGCTGCTGGGGGTAGTAGTTGCCGGTGTCGATCACGGCGACGTTCTCGGCCGCGCCGTCCAGGATGCCCGCCGGCAGGTCAGGGATCGCCTTGACGGGGATCGTGATCACCACGACCTCCGCGCCGCGCGCCGCCTCCTCCACCGGTACCGGGGTCGCGCCGGTCTCCTCGGCCAGCGCGGTGAGTGTCTGCGGACCGCGGGAGTTGGCGACGGAGACGTCGTGGCCGAGTGCGGTGAGCCGCCGGGTGAGGTTGCCGCCGATGTTGCCCGCGCCGATGATGCCGATCTTCATGACAGGCCCTTCCATGGATGATGCACGTGCATACGTCTGGGTCGCATCAACCTCGGGGATCGGCGTCCTATTCCGCGCGCCGCGGCAAACGGGTCAGGGCCCTCAGACCCGTACGACGATCTTGCCCATGTGCCGGTTGGACTCCATCAGGCGGTGTGCGTCCTGAATGCGGTCGAGGCCCTCGAAGACCTCGCCGACGACCGGGCGGAACCCGCCGTCCGCGAGGCCGGCGTTGAGGAAGGCGGTGGAGCGGCGGCGGCCGGCGGGTGTGCTGGTGAGGATCAGGTTGGCGTAGGCGTGGAGGGTGAAGGGCCAGTTCCGGGGGATCTCGGCCGGACGGGTGTCCAGCCAGCCGTAGACGACCACGGAGCCGCCCGTCGCGAGGCCCTCGGCCAGTGCACCGAAGCCGGGGCCGCCGATCGCGTCGAAGATCACTTCGGCGCCGTTGCCCCCGGTGAGCCGTTTGACCTCCTTGGCCACGGCCTCGGGCGCCGACTCCCCGGTGACGATCACCTCGGCCGCGCCGACCTCCAGCAGTCGGTCCCGTTTCGCCTCGGTGCGGGTGGTGGCCAGCGGGATCGCGCCGATGCGGCGGGCGACCTGGATGGCGGCGGTGCCGACGCCGCTGGACGCACCGGTGATCAGCACATGGTCGCCGGGCCTGAGCCCGGCGGTCTCCAGCAGTGCGCCGTACGCGGTCGTGTACGTCAGCCAGGCCGCGGCGCCGGTGACGGCGTCGACGGAGTCGGGGCGGCGCAGGACCGCGGTCTCGGGGAGGACGACCTGCTCGGCGTACACGCCCTGCGCGCTCATCTCGATGCCGGGGCCGGTCATCACCGGGTCGCCGACGGCCAGTTCGGTCACGCCCTCGCCGACCGCCTCGACGACGCCGGCGGCCTCGTAGCCGAGTCGGGAGGCGGGGAGGGCGGGCTGGTAGTAGTAACCGCCGCTCCGGAACAGGGCTTCGGCACGGTTGAGGCCCAACGCCTCGACGCGTACGACCACTTGGCCGGGCGCGGCGTCGGGGACGGTCACGTCCTCGACCGTCAGTACCTCGGGTCCGCCGATTTCATGAAAAAGCACAGTGCGTGCGGTAGTTGGCATGCGGAACACGCTAGGTGGCGGGACGCGAGACGATCCATGTCCATCGGTCTCCCTTTCCTGTCCGATCGTCTCTCGGGTACGTCCTCCGGGTACCGTTCGGACATGGACGTACTCAGTGACGCCGTGAGTGCGATGCGCACGGGGCGGCCGCACTCCTCGCGCCGGGACAAGTACGCGCCCTGGGGCATGCGGTTCGAGGCATCCCCGGGGGCCGGGTTCCATGTGGTGCTGCGCGGTTCGGCGTGGCTGATCCCGGCGGAGGGCGAGCCGGTTGCGGTCGGCCCCGGGGACGTGGTGTTCCTGGCGCACGGACGGGGACACGCGCTGGCCAGCGGACTCGACATGCCGTTGGAACACGTACGGCCGGGGTCGGACAACCGGTGGCCCGCGCCACCGGCCACGCCGAGCGAGGGGACACCGGACGCGGTCCTGCTCTGCGGCTCCTACCAGATGGACCGCAGCCGCACCCACCGTCTGGTCTCCGAGCTGCCGGAGGTGGTGCACCTGCCCGCCCGGGTCGGCGCCCACCGCTCACTGCGGGCGGCGGTGGAGCTGCTGGGCATGGAGCTGGAGGATCCGCAGCCCGGCTCGGACGCCATCGTGACCTCGCTGCTCGACACCCTGCTGCTGTACATCCTGCGCGCCTGGTGGCAGCACGACCGCAAGGTCACCGGCTGGTCGGCCGCGCTCGACGACCCGGCCGTGGCGGCGGCCCTGCGCGCCATCCACGGCGACCCGGCCCGTCCCTGGACGGTCGAGGAGCTCGGCGCCGAGAGCGGCCTGTCCCGCGCCGCCTTCGCCCGCCGCTTCACCACGCTGGTCGGCGAACCTCCGCTCGCCTACCTCACCTGGTGGCGCATGACGACCGCGGGCCGCCTTTTGCGCGAGGAGGACCTCCCCCTGCGCCGCATCGCCCAACGCGCGGGCTACACCTCGGAGTTCGCCTTCGCCAAGGCGTTCAAGCGGGAGTTCGGGGTGGCGCCGGGGCAGTATCGGAGGCAGGTGTCCTGAGGCCGGCCCGCGCGGAATGGCGAAGGGGTGCCCGTCCGCCGTGCGGACAGGCACCCCCGGCACGTCCTACTTGTTCAGGTACGCCCAGAACTCGTCGAACGACAGCACCTTGTCGCCGTTCAGGTCACGGGTCTTGATGATCGCCTCGGCGACCGACTCGGTGACGTTCCAGTCGCCCCCCTGGGCGAGGGCGGTCTTGAACTCGGCGGCGGTGATGAATCCGTCGCCGTCGGTGTCGATCCGCTGGAACTCCTTGCGTGCTGCTTCGATGTCGGCCACCGATCCGCCCCTTTTCTCCGTGACTGCGTGTCTTGCTGTCGTGTTGACGCAGGTCAGATTAGCTGGCCACGCGGGCCCTCAGCGCGCCGACCACCCAGGCGAACTCCGGCTCGTACGCCGCCTGCGGCCCGAGCCCCGCCACGACCGCCCACAACTGGCGGTAGCGGGCCACACGGACGTTGGAACCCGCCTCCAGCCGCTTCAGCACCTCGGCGGGGTCCGCGTCACCGAGCAGCCCGCGCAGGAGCTCCTCGGCCTCGGACGCCTCGGGGGCGATGCCCCGCTCCAGGGCCTGACCCGCGAGCTGCACCAGGCGGCTCATGAACCACAGAGAGGTGCCGGCGGGCACGTCCGGGCCGCGGTCCGCCGCATTGAACTCGATCATCCTGCGCATCAGGGCCCGGAACTCGGGGTCCTGCATCATCTCGGCGAGCTCCACCCAGGCGTCCACCTGCTCGGGGGTCGGCTCGTCCGGCAGGTCCGCCGGGGCGAACCGCAGCCGCTTGCGGATGTCGGGGTCGGCGGTGTCGAGCCCGTCGAAGATCTCCGTCGTGAAGTCCTCGACGATCCGGGCCCGCTCGGCCGCCGACAGCCGCGCCAGTTTGTTCATCAGGGTCATCTCCTCTGCGGTCGAGCCGCGTCGCGCCACGCTCGACAGCACCGCCCGGGTCACCTTCAGCGACCGGATCTGCGCGTCCAGCGCGACCACGTGCGCCGCCGCGACCTGAGCGACCGTCCGCTCCCCGTCCAGCACCTTCCGCACATCGGTCAGGCCAAGACCCAGCTCACGCAGCGTGCGGATCAGCTCCAGCCGGGCTGCGGAGGCGGCGTCGTAGAGCCGGTAGCCGCCCGTGGAACGGGTCACGGGGGTCAGGACGCCCTCGTCGGACCAGTAGCGGATGGTTCGGACCGTCAGGCCGGTGGCCCTGGCCAGCTCGCCGATGGTGAAAAGTCCGGTGCCGTCGTCGATCATGTCTGCGAGTCTGGGCCTTCCAGCGGGTGGAGACTCAAGGAGCGCGGTGATGGAGACTCTGCGGGACATTCTCGACGCGGCCGCCCGCGGTGTCTTCCCGCCCGCGGACGGCCGTACGACGGTCGTGCCACAGGCCTCGCACCGGGACGCCGGGGTCATCGCGTTCACGGCGCACTCCGTCGTCTTCACCGATGAGGATCCGACGTGGGTGTACGAGACACTGCGCGCCGTCGACTGCGACGAACTGGCCGCGAGCATGAACGCCCGGTTCCTCACGGCCCTGCTGGAGCGGACGGGCCGCCGGACCGACACGATCGACGCGCTCCTGGTCGGTGATCCACTGCCGGGCGGGCCTCCCCTGCCCCTGAGGGAGATCACCGACGCCGGTCATCCCCGGGCCGCCCGGGCCCGTACGCACCGCGACGACGTGCGGCTGTGGGCGGCGCGGGGCGGCGTGGTGGTGCTGGGGCGCGGGGTCGCCGGGCGGCTGGAGGTCGCGGTCGAGGTGGACGAGGAGGTACGGCACCGAGGGCTCGGGCGGCTGCTGGTGACGGCGGCGCGGCACCTGGCCGGGGAGCCGGTGTGGGCCCAGGTGTCGCCGGGGAACGCCCGCAGCATGCGGGCGTTCCAGGGGGCGGGCTACCGTCCTGTGGGCTCGGAAGCCCTGCTGCTCAGTGCCACGTCCGGTAGTACGGGTTGCTCTGGCAGTCGTTCATGATCTCGGTCTTGGTCTTCTTGTCGACGGGGCAGACGCCGATGATGTACTGCCGCGCGATACCGCCGGGGAAGGCCACCTCGACCTGGTCGGCCCATTTGTGGGTGTCGCCGATGGTCTTGTTGACGTCGACGCCGCCGGGAGCGTCGATGTAGTAGTTGTAGCCCGACTTGTACCAGGTCTTGTAGAGGTCGTGGTCGTACGTCGTCGACACGTACGGCGAGGGCTGGTTGACCAGGACGTACTGCGCGATGTCGTACTGGCCGTCGATGACGTCCTTGGGGTGGAAGCCCTGCTCGAAGACGGTCGCGGGGGCGCGGCTGTCGCTGCGGTAGAGCGTGCCGCAGGTCTTGCGCCAGACCGGTTCGGGCGTGATGCGGTCGACGTCGACGCGGCGGTCGACGGCCGCCTTGACGGGGTCGTCGAACTGGGGACAGGCGGGGGCGGCGGCCCCCGCAGAGGCTGTGGCGGCGGCCTTGGCGGGGGTGGCGGTGGGGACGGTCGCGGCCGTCGTCGCGAAGACGGCCGCGAGGGACAGGACGGCGGCAGCGGCCCGCCGCCGCAGGCGAGTTGTGATCATGGTGAGCACGATCCCCGTCCCGCGGCGGCGCAATGCGCGACGTCACCCGTTCGGCGGCGTGTCCCGGGTCCCTCAACTCGCCGTGTTTCAGCGGAAGATGCCCGTGTGGCCGAGCGAGTAGCGGCCCGGCTGCGGGTACACCGCGAGGCCGTGCGGGCCGCTGCCGACCTTGATGCGGGCCAGCTGGCTACCGGTGCGGGTGTCGATGGCGTACACCTCGGAGTTGTAACGCCCCGACAGCCACAGGACCTTGCCGTCCGCCGAGACGCCACCCATGTCGGGGCTGCCGCCGTCCGGCAGGTGCCACTTCTTGGTGAGCCGGTTCTGTGCGAAGTCGAAGAGGGAGATGGTGCCTTCGCCCCTGTTGGAGATGTACATCTCGCGCGAGTCGCGGCTGACGTAGAGACCGTGGGCGCCCTTGCCGGTGGGCAGGAGCGTGGGCTTGGTGAACTTGTCGCCGTCCAGGACCCACACACCGTCGGCCATCATGTCGGCGATGTAGAACCTCTTGCCGTCCGGCGAGATCTTGACGTCCTGCGGCATCGCGCCCTGGAACGGCAGCTTCTCCTGTCCGATCACCTTCATCTTCGCCGTGTCGACCTTGAGCAGCTCGCCGCTGAACTCGCAGGAGACGACGAAGTAGCGGCCGTCGAGGGAGAAGTCGGCGTGGTTGACGCCGTAGCAGCTGACCGGCACGGTCTTCTCGCGCTTCATGGTGTGCGCGTCGCGGAAGACGAGCTCACGGTCGAGGGAGGCCATGACGATCGCGTACTTGCCGTTCGGCGTGAAGTAGAGGTTGTAGGGGTCGTGCACGTCGACGGCCTTGCCGGCCTTCCCCGTCCTCGGGTCGATGGGGGTGAGGGTGTTGCCCCGGTCGTTGTTGACCCACAGCGTCTTCATGTCCCAGGAGGGAACGACGTGCTGGGGCTGGGCGCCCACCGGGATCGTCTCGATGACCTTGTACGTCTTCGGGTCGATGACGGAGACGGTGTTGGAGTTGGTGTTGGGCACGTAGACGCGGGACGGGAAGTCCCTTACCGCCGGGGAGAGTTGGTTCGGGCGGTCGGCCGCGTACACGTCGTGGGGGTCGAGGACGGGCGGCATGCCGGCCAGGCCGGGTACGGCGGCCTTCTTCTCCTTCGCCGGAGCGACGGCGGCCTTCTTGCCGAGGGCCTCGTCCTCGCGGTGCGAGGAGCCGGTGCAGGCGGCGAGGGTGGTGAGCGAGGCGAGGACGACGGTCGCGATGAGGGCGCGGCTGAGCCGGGTGGGGTTCATCAGCTGAACAACTCCGTGGTGGTCACCGCGGCCAGGCCGCGGCGGGCGAGTTCTTCCAGTACGACGGGGAGGGCAGCGACCGTGTCCGGGTATCCGAAATGCATGCTCACCACTGATCCGTTGCGGACCTCGTCGAGGACCTTGCGCTGTACGGCATCGGCGCCGGGCCGGGTGTAGTCGAGGGAGTCGACCTCGTACGAGAGGACGTGCGGATAGCCGGCGCCGCGGGCCAGGCGCAGCACCAGCGGGGACGCGAGGGAGGCGCGGGAGGGGCGGAACCAGGTGCCGATGGAGCCCGTGAGGTGCTCCAGCCGGTCGGCGCAGGCGGTGATCTCACTGCGGGCGTCGGCCTCGGACATGGCGTTGACGGCCAGGTGCCGCTGGGTGTGATTGCCGAGGTCGTGGCCGCCGCCGAGGATGCGGCGGGCCATGTCCGGGTACTGGTCGAGCCAGCTGCCGACGGCCAGAACAGTGAGGCGGGCGCCGCGCTTTTCGGCCTCGTCGAGAAGGGCGTGGGCGAGGGCGGGATCACCCTGCCCGTGGAAGGTGAGGGCGACCCGGGGCTGGGTGCGGGACCCATGGGTGAGCTGGGCGGGTCGCCCGGGGAAACGGCGGGGGGCGGGGGCGGCGGATGGCGTGGAGGACGGGCCGGACGACGGGTGCGCCGGTGAACTGGGATGCGCGACGGCACCGTTCGGCGCACACCCTGCGGCGAGGGCACCTGCGGCAAGAAGTCCGGCACCCGTGCGTAGCGCCGTCCGGCGGTCGGTCGAGGTCACCGCACCATTTAAGAGGCGAAGAGTAAGAAAACGGCCGATTGACCCGATCGGGGGACATTATTCGGGTCGCGGCCAGCACATTTCAGCCCATACGGCGTTTGAGAGTGCGGCCGGCCAGGCCGTAGGGGCGAGCTGGGGGCGCATCCTTTCGGGACGCGGCCCATGCATTTCAGAGTTCAGGGACGGAGACCGCGAGACCGACAGGGGTACGGAGACACAGCCTCCCAGGTCGCAGCCGACGCACTTCAGCCCGTCCGGCGTTTGAGGACGAGGCCGTCAGGCCGACGGGGGGTCTGGGGGCGCAGCCCCCAGGGACAGCAACCCCTCCCACCCGCACCGAACCCGGCCCCACCGCCGGAGGCAACCCTCAGCGATCAGCCACCCTCATCTCGAACCAGGTCGTCTTGCCGCGCGGCAGGAGGTCGACTCCCCAGCGGTCGGAGAGCTTGTCGACCAGGAACAGGCCCCGGCCGCTGATGTCCGTCTCCTGGACCGGCATCAGACAGGGCAGGCCACGGGAGGGGTCGCGGACCTCGATGCGGATCCAGCCCCGGCGGCGGCGCATCCGAAGGCCGAAGACTCGGGCGCCGGTGTGGCGGACCGCGTTGCCGACCAGTTCGGAGACGAGCAGGACGGCGTCCTCCGTCATCTTGGGAGTCAGGCCCCACTGGCGCAGGACCACGACCTGGGTGAGCCGACGGGCGGTGGCGGCCGACTCCGGGCGGGACGGCAGCGGGACCTCCGCATCGGTCGGGTTGCCGAACAACTCGAGTGCCTTGAGCGCCCGTTCGTCCTCCATCGCGGGCGACCAGCGCGCCGCCGTCACACGGCCGTGTCCCCGCGGCTGTTCGATGCCCTCCAGCCCCGCCATGCCCCCATCATGGCCGCCCAGAGCGCCCTCCGGGGCCGTTCCTGAGGAATACGCCCCCCGGAATACGTCCTTCCGAATAGGCCGATTGACATATGCCACGGGCAGTTCGGAGGCATCCACAGCCTGCCCGACCTGCGGTGAAGGCTCTCCTGGAGGCAATCGACGGTCTCCCTCGACAAGGCAGACTTAAGGTTGCCTTAAGGCTCCCATAAACCGCCCCATCGAGGGACCCGGATCAGACAGCGCGTCAATTGCAAGTGGTTCAGAGGTACTTCATGGGCACTCAGACAAACTTCGCCTTGCCCGGCCCCTCCTCCACGAAGCTGCGCATCCCGCGCTCGCGGTCCTCCGTGGCGAACAGGCCCGCGAACCAGTTCCGTTCGACCGCGAGACCGGTCTCGATGTCCGTCTCCAGGCCGGTGTCGATCGACTCCTTCGCGGCCCGGAGCGCGATCGCCGGACCCTGAGCCAGCCTCGCCGCCCACTCGTGCGCGGCCGTGTAGACCTCCTCGGCCGGCACCACCCGGTCCACCAGACCCAGCGTCAGCGCCTCGTCCGCCTTGACCATCCGGCCGGTGAAGATCAGGTCCTTCGCCTTCGAGGGACCGACCAGCCGGGACAGCCGCTGGGTGCCGCCGGCCCCCGGGATCAGGCCCAGCAGGATCTCCGGCTGGCCCAGCTTGGCGTTCTCCCCCGCGATCCGGTAGTCCGCGCACAGCGCCAACTCGCAGCCGCCGCCGAGCGCATAGCCCGTGATCGCCGCCACCACCGGCTTGGGGATGCGGGCCACCGCGGTGAACGAGTCCTGCAGGGCGCGGGCGCGCAGGACCATCGCCGTGTGGTCCATGTTCTGCATCTCCTTGATGTCCGCGCCCGCCGCGAACACCTTCTCCCCGCCGTACACGATCACGGCCCGTACGTCGTCACGCCGGGTCGCCTCCTCCGCCAGCTCCTTGAGCCGGTCCTGGGTGGCGATGTCCAGTGCGTTCATGGGCGGGCGGTCGAGACGGATCGTGCCGACGCCTTCGGCGACTTCGAGATTCACGGTCATGGAGGCCAGGTTAACGGGCACTAACGACAACGGCCCCGGTGCCGTCGCTCACACCGGGGCCCTACATCAGCGCCTGACTACGACTTCCACTTCTCCCACGACATGTTCCAGCCGTTGAGCCCGTTGTCCGGGGAGACGGTCTCGTCATGGGCGTGCTTGACGATCACCACGTCGCCGAGGATGGAGTGGTCGTACATCCAGCCGGCCGGCAGCCCGCGGTCGTAGCCGCCCCGCACGTCCCGCAGGCCGATGCAGCCGTGGCTGGCGTTGTAGTTGCCGAAGGCGCCGCCGGCCCAGTAGTTGCCGTGCATGAAGGTGCCGGAGTCCGTCAGCCGCATCGCGTCCGGGACGTCCTTGATGTCGTACTCCTTGCCGAGGTTGACCGTCTCGCTGTTCATGCGGGTCACCCGGAGCTTCTCGCTGATGACCATCTGGCCGTTCCAGGTGTCGTAGCCCGGCTTGCCGGTGGTGACCGGGACGGTCTTGATGACCTTGCCGTCCTGGGTGACCTTCATCTGGTGGGTCTTGGCGTCGACGATCGAGACCTGGTTGCGGCCGATGGTGAACTTCACCGTCTTGTCCTGCTTGCCGTAGACGCCCGGCCGGCCCTCGACGCCGTCGAGGTTCAGGCTCACCGTGACCTTCGTACCGGACTTCCAGTAGTGCTCCGGGCGGAAGTCGAGGCGGTCGTTGCCGAACCAGTGGCCCTCGACGTCGACGGCCGGTTCGGTCTTGATGGTGATGGCCTTCTTCACGTCCTCGGGGTGGGTGATGCCCCGGGTGAAGCGGACGGAGAACGGCATTCCGACGCCGACGGTGGAGCCGTCCTCGGGGGTGAAGGTGCCGATGAAGGTGTTCTTCGGGGTGAGGGTGGTGAAGCTGGAGTCCTCCGCGGCCTCACGCCCCTCGGAGTCCTTCGCGACCGCGTGCACCGTGTACTTGGTGGACGCGGCCAGATGGGTGGACGGCGTCCAGCCGGCACCGTCGGCGGTGATCTTCCCGGATATCTCCTCGCCCTTGGGGCCCTTGACCTCGACGGCGGTCAGCTTGCCCTTGCTTGCGCTCACCTTGAGGACGCCGCTGGTCTCGACGGACTTCGCGCCGTTCTTGGGGGCGATGGTGACGACGGCCGCCGACTGCTTGGTCTGCGTCGCGTCCGCGTCCTTGCCCTTGCCGTCGCCGGAACCCGATCCGGACCCCGAGCCGCCTCCTCCGCACGCGGTGACCGTCAGCAGCAGCACCCCGGACACGAGGGCCAGCCGTCCCTTGCCTCCACGCCTGCGCGCGTCAACCGACGCCCCCGATATCGGCCGCACGTTCAAGTTGTTCTCCCCTCGTCGGGCCTGGTCGGGCCCGCAACCCCGGCGCGTCCCGCGCGCGCATTGGCGCATATTAACTGCAAGGTTTTGGGGATCGTGTCAGGTGAAGGTCACCGTTCCGTCGCAACATCGGCCATGCGCCCGTCCCCATCCCCGCCTCCCTTCGGGTTACTTGACCGCGCTGCCCGCCTTCCACGCCTTCCAGCCCATATTCCATCCTCCGAGGCCGTTGTCGGGAGCGACCTTTTTGTCATTGCTGTGGACGACCTGGACGACGTCCCCGACGAGGCTGCGGTCGAAGAACCAGCCGGCCGGGGTGTCGGAGCTGCCGCCCTTGACGTCCATCAGCCCGACGCAGCCGTGGCTGACATTGACGTGGCCGGGGGCGTTCGGCGCCCAGTAGTTGCCGTGCAGGAAGGTGCCGGAGTCGGTGAGGCGCAGGGCGTGCGGGACGTCCGGGATGTCGTACTCGCCCTTGCCGTTCTGCTTCTTGAAGCCGACCGTGGCGCCGTTCATACGGGTCAGCTCGAGCATCTCCATCACCACCATCTTCCCGTTGTAGGTGGTGTGCTTGGGCGCCCCGGCCGTGATCGGCACGGTGGCGAGCAGCGCCCCGTCCCGTCGTACCTGCATGGTGTGGGCGGCCGCGTCGACCACGGAGATCTGGCTGCGGCCGACGGTGAAGGAGAACGTCTTGTACTGCAGCCCGTAGACACCGGGCGCCCCTTCGACGTCGCGGAGCCGGAGGGAGACGGTGACCTGGGTGCCGGGTTTCCAGTACCGCTGGGGGCGGAAGTCGAGGCGGTCCTTGCCGAACCAGTGCGGGCGGATCTCGACCGCCGGTCTCGCGGTGACGTGGACGGCCCGCTCGACGGCCGCGCGGTGCTCGATCTCCCGGTTGAACTCCAGGGAGACGATCATTCCGGTGCCGACCGTGGAACGGTTCTCCGGGGTGACGTAGCCGATGAACCGCTCGTCGGGGACGAACGTGGTGAACGTCGTGTGCCGTGCCGACCTTCGGCCGTGGCCGTCCAGGGCCACCGCGTCCACGGTGTACTTGGCGGCCAGCGCGAGCCGGGCCTCGTCCGGTTCCCAGCGCAGGCCGTCCTCGGAGATGCGGCCGGGCACCTCGGAGTCCTGCGCGTCCTGGGACTTGACGACCCTCACCGACTCCAGGCGGCCGCTGGACACCCGCACCTGGAGCCTGCGCCCCGGGTGGACGCCCTTGCTGGCGTCGTGCGGGGAGATCCGGATGACCTCCTCGGGTGCCGGGGCCTTGCCGAACGCCTCGTCGATGTCGCTGTGGTCCGCCGGGGTCGACGTACAGCCGACCGCTCCGGCCAGCAGTCCTGCCCATGTCAGTACGGCGGCCAGCGCGGCCCCCGCGCGCCGTGCGCGCCCTTGTCCTTGCCTCACAAGCTTCCCAACGACCGGCCCCGCCCTGGGAAACGTGAGTGCGGGGCGCTCCGCGGGCTGAGCCATCGATCAGCTGCGGCGCCGTTGTGGCTGGTCGCGCCCCGCGGCGCAGCCGCTGATGTCACGGCCCGCGCTCCTTCAGGGCGCTGCCGAACCGGAAGTCGGATCGTTCGGCCGAGCTCTGGGCAGAACAGTGGGGAGGACGACGCGACGGGGAGCCGCGGCCGGGACGCCGTGCGCTCTTTTTGGAGGTCGTTCCGCGAGCCGTGGGAGGCGGACTGGTGTCCAGCGCAGCCGAGCAGGAGGCGGTGGCCGAGGGGCGCGCCGAGGAGGGCGAACGCCCGGCCGGCGTGGTCAACGGCGCGCCCCGCAAGGTGCCGGGCGTGCCCGTGCGGCCGGGTGCGCCGATGCCGCTGGGGGCCAGGTTCCGGGTCGGACCGGACGGCGTGGCGGGCACCAACTTCGCGCTGTGGGCGGGCGGGGCGGAGGCGGTGGAGCTGTGCCTGTTCGACGAGGCCGGCAAGGAGACCCGCGCGCGGCTGACCGAGCTGACGCACGAGATCTGGCACGGCTTCGTGCCGGGTGTGATGCCCGGGCAGCGGTACGGCTTCCGGGTGCACGGCCGCTGGGACCCGTGGACCGGCGGCCGCTGGAACCCGGCGAAGCTGCTCCTCGACCCGTACGCGCGGGCCGTGGACGGCGACTTCAGCCTGCCACCGGAGGTGTACGGGCATGTGCGGGACTGGCCGCAGCAGCAGGTCGCGGACACCGTGCGGGACGACCGGGACTCCGCGCCGTACGTCCCCAAGGGTGTCGTGGTCCACGATGACGACGACTGGGCCGACGACCGCCGGCCCAAGACGCCATGGGCGGACTCCGTCATCTACGAGCTGCATGTCAGGGGATTCACCGCCCTGCACCCGGGGATCCCGGAGGAACTGCGCGGCACGTACGCCGGACTGGCGCACCCCGCCGCGGTCGAACACCTCGTGAAACTGGGCGTCACGGCCGTCGAGCTGCTCCCCGTCCACCAGTTCGCGCACGAGGACCATCTGCTGCGCCGCGGTCTGAAGAACTACTGGGGCTACAACTCCATCGGCTACTTCGCCCCGCACGCCGCGTACGCCGCATCCGGTACGACGGGCCAGCAGGTCGGCGAGTTCAAGCGCATGGTGCGCGCGCTGCACGCGGCCGGCATCGAGGTCATCCTCGACGTGGTCTACAACCACACGGCGGAGGCGGGCGAGCTCGGTCCGACGCTGTCGTTGAAGGGGATCGACAACCGGGGGTACTACCGGCTCCAGTCGGACGCCCGGCGCTACGCCGACTACACGGGCTGCGGCAACACCCTGCACGTCGTCCAGCCGCACGTCCTGCGGCTCATCACCGACTCCCTGCGCTACTGGGTGACGGAGATGGGCGTCGACGGCTTCCGCTTCGACCTGGCCGCGGCCCTCGCCCGCTCCATGCACGACGTGGACATGCTCTCGCCGTTCCTCGCGGTCATCGCGCAGGACCCGGTGCTGCGGCGGGTGAAGCTGATCGCCGAGCCGTGGGACGTGGGGTCCGGCGGCTATCAGGTGGGGTCCTTCCCGCCGCTGTGGACGGAGTGGAACGACCGGTACCGCAACGCCGTACGGGACTTCTGGCGGGGTGCGCTGCCGGACGTACGGGATCTGGGCTACCGCCTGTCGGGCTCCAGCGACCTGTATGCGTGGGGCGGCCGCCGCCCCTACGCCTCCGTCAACTTCATCACCGCGCACGACGGTTTCACCCTGCGCGACCTGGTGTCGTACGAGCGCAAGCACAACGAGGCCAACGGCGAGGGCAACCGGGACGGCTCGGACGACAACCGGTCGTGGAACTGCGGGGCGGAGGGGGAGACGTCCGACGAGCGGGTACGGGGGCTCAGGCGGCGGCAGCTGCGCAATCTGCTGACGACCCTGCTGCTGTCGACGGGCGTGCCGATGCTGGTCGCCGGGGACGAACTCGGGCGCACCCAGCGCGGCAACAACAACGCGTACTGCCAGGACAACGAGATCAGCTGGTTGGACTGGACACTGCTGGACGAACCGGGCTGGAAGGCCCTGTTCGACCTCACGGCCCGGCTCATCCGACTGCGCCACCAGCACCCCGTGCTGCGCCGCCGGGCCTTCTTCTCGGGGCGGGCGCACTCCGCCGACGGTCTGCGCGACCTGGCCTGGTTCACCGCGCGCGGCACGGAGATGACGGAACGGGACTGGTACGCGCCCGCCGCCACGCTCGGCATGTATCTGTCCGGGCGGGACATACCGGGCCGCGACGAGCGCGGCGACCCGATCCTCGACGACAGCTTCCTCGCCGTCCTGCACGCCGGGGACCGCCCGGCGAGCTTCGTCCTGCCGGCTCCGCCGTGGGCCGAGCAGTACGAGGTGGTCGTCGACACGTCACGGGAGGCGCAGGGTGAGGCGCCCGGGGTGGTGCACCGGGCGGGGGCGGCGATCACGGTACCGGCACGGGCGGTGCTGTTGCTGCGGGTCGGGTGAGCGGTCGTCCTGGGCGGCCGCGGCCGTTCCACAGTGCGAACACGTCCTTGACGGCTCAACCGGCGCACTGGCACCGTCCATGGTCATGAGGCTGTCCGGTGACCACCGCCGCGCGCGCGTCGCGCTCGTGGAGCGACGCCACGTGGATCTGTGCCGGCAGTCCAGCGCCATCTGTCGCTGAGCCGCAGCCCCCTCCCCCTTCTTTTCCTCTCCCCCTCACGTTGCGTGCCGTGTTGCAGGGTGCGCCGATCCCTGGGATCCGCTATGTCTCAAATATCCCGCCGTGCTTTCGGTGGTCTCGTCGGCGGCGGTGCCGTGACCGCCGTCGCCGGTTCCGCAGGAGCCGCGAGCGCCGCCGAAGCCGCCCCCGCCGAGCGCCCATTCCGCGCCCGTACGGCCCCCGCGGCCAAAAAGCGCCCCAACCTGCTGGTCATCCTCGGCGACGACCTCGGCTGGGCCGACCTCTCCTCCTACGGCGCCCCGCACATCAGAACGCCGAACCTGGACCGGCTGGCCCGGCAGGGCGTGCGCTTCACGGACGCCTACTCCGGCTCCGCGACCTGCTCACCGACCCGGTTCAGCCTGTACACCGGGCGCTATCCCGGACGTACGAAGGGCGGGCTGGCCGAGCCGATCGCGAACAGGACGCAGGGGCTTGACCCGAACCACCCGACCCTGGCCTCCCTTCTGAAGAAGGCCGGCTACTCCACCGCGCTGATCGGCAAGTGGCACTGCGGCTGGCTGCCCGACTACAGCCCCACCAAGTCCGGCTGGGACGAGTTCTTCGGCAACCACGGCGGGGTGCTGGAGTACTTCTCCAAGCTGGGGCAGCTGGGCGACCACGACCTCTACGAGGGCGACGCCGAGTACCAGGACCTGCGGTACTACACGAACGTCCTGACCGAGCGGGCCGTCGAGTACGTCAGCCGCGACCACGAGGCGCCCTGGCTGCTCAACCTCAACTTCACCACCCCGCACTGGCCCTGGCTGGCGGAGGGCGACGAGGAGACCGGCGCCGAGATCGCGGCGAAGATCCGAGCCGCGAAGAGCCAGGCGGAGGTCAGCAACGCCCTCAACCACTACGACGGCGGGTCGGTCGCCAAGTACACGGAGATGGTGCAGAGCCTGGACGCGGCCGTCGGCGAGGTGCTCGCGGCGCTGCGCCGCTCCGGGCAGGAGGAGCACACGCTGGTGTACTTCGCCAGCGACAACGGCGGTGAGCGCTGGTCGTACCTGTGGCCGCTGAGCGGCGAGAAGTTCGTGCTGCAGGAGGGCGGCATCCGGGTACCGACGATCGTGCGCTGGCCGCACCGCATCGACGGCAACCAGGTCAGCCACGAGCCGAACTTCTCCCCCGACTGGACGGCGACCTTCCTGGAGGTGGCGGGCGCGCGCCCCGATCCGGCCCACCCGCTGGACGGTACGAGTCTGGCCGGATACCTGCTGCGCGGCGAAGAGCTCCCGGAGCGCGACCTGTTCTGGCGGGTCCGGGCCAACCGGGCACTCCGGCGCGGCGACTGGAAGTACTACCAGGACGCCGACGGCGACGACCACCTCTACGACCTCGGTGCCGACCTGCGGGAGCAGGCCGACCTGGCACCCGACAAGCCGGAGTTGCTGGCGGAACTCAAGGCGTCGTGGGAGAAGATCGCCGCCGGTCTGCTGCCCTATCCGCAGCGGACCAGCTAGCCGAGAATCCCCCGCTCGTACGCCGTCGCCACCGCCGCCGCGCGGTCGTTGACGCCCAACTTGCCGTACAGATGGGTGAGATGGGTCTTCACGGTCGCCTCGCTGATGAACAGTTCGCGGGCGATCTCCCGGTTGGACGTGCCCCTGGCGACCAGGGCGAGGACCTCGCGTTCGCGGGTGGACAGGGGCTCGTTGCCGCCCGACCTCGGGGTACGGACCGCTGAGACCAGGCGGGAGGCGACGGCGGGGGACAGCATCGTGCGGCCCTCCGCCGCCGCGCGGACGGCGGTGAAGAGCTCGTCGCGCGGGGCGTCCTTGAGCAGATAGCCGGTCGCGCCCGCCTCGATGGCGGGCAGGGTGTCCGAGTCGGTGTCGTACGTCGTCAGGACGAGGACCTTGGCCCGGGCGCCGCGCCGGGTGAGCTCCGCGATCGCGTCCACTCCCCCGCCGCCCGGCATCCGCAGGTCCATGAGGATCACGTCGGGGTCGAGGGCCGCGGCCCGTTCCAGCGCCTCGACCCCGTTCGACGCCTCGCCGAGGACGGTGAATCCGGGGGCCGAGTCGAACATGCCGCGCAGGCCGTCGCGTACGACGGGATGGTCGTCGACGATCAGCAGGGAGATCCGCGGGGTGTCGGTCGGGTCAGCTGTCATGGCGGACCAACGGTACGCGAGCCGACAGCGCCGTGCCGTGGCCCGGTTCCGTCTCGACGGTCAGCGAGCCCGCGATGCGCTCGGCACGGGCGCGCATGCCGTCGAGGCCGAAGCCGCCGGAGCCCGTGCGGGCCGGCAGCGCCAGGGGGTCGAAGCCGGTGCCGTCGTCTCGGATGTCGAGGATCACCTCGTCGCCCAGGAAGGAGAGGGTGACGCCGAGGCGGGAGGCGCGGGCGTGCCGGGCCGCGTTGGACAGAGCCTCCTGGGCGATGCGCAGGAGGGTGGCCGAGACCTCCTCGTGGAGCTGTTCCGCCGTGCCGGTGACGGTGAACTCGGCGCGTACGCCCGTCCGTTCGCCCCATGCGGCGACGGTCTTCTTCAGCGCCTCGGGCAGTCCGGCGTCCGCCAGCTCCACCGGGGCCAGGTTGTGCACGGAGCGGCGGGCCTCGCCGAGGCTGTGCCGGGCCAGGTCCATGGCGCGGTCCAGGTGTTCGCGGGCCGGCTCTCTTTCGGGCGTGCCCGCGACGACCTGCAACTGCGCGATGATGCCGGTCAGGCCCTGGGCGATGGTGTCGTGGATCTCGGCCGCGAGCCGCCGCCGCTCGTCCGCGACCCCGGCCTCCCGTGCCTGGACGAGGAGTTGGGCGTGGAGGGCAGCGTTCTCGTCGAGGGCCTGCTGCAGGGCAGCGTTGGTGCGTTCGAGTTCGGCGATGGTCGCGGTGCGTTCGCGGGCCCGCAGCATCTCCTGCTCGGTGAGATGGGCGACCACCATCTGCAGGCCCGAGTTGGCGACCACCAGCGCGGCGAAGACGGCCCACTGCACCGCGCTCCCGAACGGCATCCCGCCGGCCTGCGCGCCGGCCACGGTGACCGCGCTCGCGAGCAGCCCGAGCCGCTGCCACCGCCTGCCCGGGATCGTCTCGTCGGCGTCCATGTAGCCGGCGGCGGCGTAGAACGCGAAGAACGGGTTGATCCAGGTGAGGGCGAAGGCGATGGCCCAGCGGACCACGTAGTACACCGTCCCGGTCCAGGACGGCGTCCGGCCGCGGCCGGGCCGGCGCACCCTGATGCCGTGCCAGCACAGTTGGAGCGCCACCGCGGCGCCGAACAGGGACCAGGCGGTGTACCACTTGGCCGCGGAGGCATGCGGGTCGGCGGTCGCGAGCGCGGGGACCAGACCGATGAGGAGCAGCGCGTACGGCCCCCAGGTGTGCAGTTGGTCCCAGCGCCGTTCGATCTGACTGTCCACCACGGTCATGTCCTCAGTCTGCACGGCCGGTCCGCCTACTCCCAGCGGAACCAGCGGCTCGCCGCACCCGTGAGCAGCAGGATCCACATCGCCAGCACACCCAGGTGCCCCCAGCCCGGCCAGTGCCCGGCCGCCGCTCGGTTGAGGGCCTGCGCCGCCGCGCCGAAGGGCGTGTACCCGACGATCCGGGCCATCAGGTGCGGCATGGACTGCGTCGGCAGCCACACGCCCGCGCAGAACATCGACGGGAAGAAGACGGCCGAGCCGATCGCACCCGCGATCTTCGTCGTACGGGACAGGGCCGCCACCACCGATCCGAGAGCGAGGGCGGCCAGGACGGCCAGCAGCAGGGCGAGGAGGTATCCGAGGGGCTGCTTGGGCAGTCGTACGTCGAAGGCGAGGCGCCCGACGGCGAGGGCGAGCAGCGCGGACACCAGGGCGGCACCGCCGTACACCACCATCTGCGCGGACAGCAGGGCGCTCGGCCGGACCGGGGTGGTGGCCATCCGGCGCAGGATGCCGCGCTCCCGGTAGCCGGTGAGGGTCTGCGGCATCGACTGCAGACCGCCGACGATCATGCCGAGCAGCACGGCGACCGGGACGTAGACGTCGATGGTGCGCAGACCGCCGAGGTCGGCCTGATGGTCCCGGAAGGACGGGATGGAGCCGAGGATCACCAGCAGCAGGGTCGGGAAGAGCAGGATCCAGAAGAGGGCGCCGGGTTCGCGGCGGAAGAGACGGACCTCGGTCTTCAGTACGGCGGTGCTCATGCCGCACCCTCCTTCGTGTCGGCAGTCGTCAGGTCGAGGAACGCGTCGTCGAGCGTGGCGTCCAGGACGCGCAGCTGATGGGCGGTGATGCGGTGGCGGGCGAGGAGGGTGATGACGGCGTTGACCGTCTCGTCGGTGCCGGAGAGGGTGATACGGCCGTCCTTTTGCTCGACGGACGCGAGCGCGGGGAGGGCGGCGAGGTCACGGTCGTCCAGCGGGGCGGACGGCGTGAAGCTGATGACGGTGGCTCCTGCCGAGCGCCGGATGAGGCCGGCCGGGGTGTCCAGTGCGGCCACTTGGCCCTTGTCGATCACGGCGATCCGGTCGCACAGCCGCTGTGCCTCCTCCATGAAGTGCGTGACGAGCAGGACCGTCACGCCACTGGCCCGGACGTCCTCGATCAGCGACCAGGTGTCCCGGCGGGCCCGCGGGTCCAGGCCGGTCGTCAGTTCGTCCAGGACGACGACCCGCGGGTTGCCGATCAGGGCGAGCGCGATGAACAGGCGCTGCTTCTGGCCGCCGGAGAGCTTGCCGAACCGGGTGGTCAGCTTCTGGGTCAGTCCGAGGCGTTCGGCGAGGGGCGCCCAGTCGAGGGGGCTCGGGTAGAAGGAGGCGTACAGCTCCAGCGCCTCGCGGACGGTGAGTTTGGGCTGCAGCTCGCTCTGCTGCAGCTGGGCGCCCAGGACGCGCGCCACGCGCGCATGGTCGGCAACGGGGTCGAGGCCGGTGACCCGGACCCGGCCCGCGTCGGGGACGCGCAGTCCCTCGACGCACTCGACGGTGGTGGTCTTGCCGGCGCCGTTCGGGCCGAGGATCCCGAAGATCTCGCCCTCCTCGACGGCGAAGGAGACGCCGTCGACGACGGTCCGGCCGGCGTAGGACTTGCGCAGTTCGGTGACTTCGATGACGGGCATGGCATCAGGTTCGCGGGAAGCGCCCTGCCGCCACATCGGCCGTCGCGCTCGAAGCGGCATCAACCGATCGGTTGATGCCGCCCTACGACCCCTCCGGATCTCTTGTACGACCCCTCGAACGCGCAGGTCGTAGGACCAGGGGCCGATCAGGGTCCGGCCAAAACTCGGTGGGCGTTGTCAGTGCCGATCCGTAGGCTCGAAGGCGATGCCCTCGACACGTGCAACCACCAAGGACCCCAGGGAAACCACCGACCGATCCGCCGTGCGCACCCTGCTGCGCCTGTGGCCGTACGTGCGGCCGGTGCGGGCGCGGCTGTTCACCGCGGCGTTCGTCGCCGTGCTCGCCTCGTGCACGGGGCTTGTGATCCCGCTCGTGCTGAAGTGGATGGTGGACGGGCCGGTCGCCGACCGGGACCCGGCCGGTGTGTGGCTCGGGGCGCTGTACCTGCTGCTCCTGGGGCTCGGGGAGGCGCTGCTGTTCGGGCTGCGGCGGTGGCTGGTGGCGCGGCCGCTCGCGGGCGTCGAGGCCGGGATGCGGGCGGATCTGTACCGGCATCTGCAGCGGCTGCCGGTCGCCTTCCACGACCGCTGGGCCTCGGGCCAGTTGCTGTCGCGCGGCACCACGGACCTGATGCTGCTGCGTATGTTCCTGGCCTTTCCTCTGACGTTCCTGCTGGTCAACGGGGTGACGATTCTCGTCGGCGTGGTGATCATGCTGCTGCAGGACTGGACGCTCGGGCTGGTGATCCTGGGGCCGGCCGTCCCCGTGATGGTCACCTGCGTGATCTTCGAGAAGCGGTACGCCGATGTGGCGCGTCTCGCCCAGGACCAGGTCGGCGATCTGACGACGGTCGTCGAGGAGAGCGTGCTCGGGATCCGGATCATCAAGGGGTTCGGGCGCCACCGCAGCCAGGCGCGGGCGTTCCGCGAGCTGACCCGGACCCTGCGGGGGACGGAACTGCGGAAGGCTCGGCTGCTCGCCACGATCTGGGGGGTCATCGTGACGCTGCCGGAGGTGGCCATCGGGGCGGCGTTGGTGCTGGGGGTCGTGCAGGTTGCGGACGGGTCGTTGTCCGCGGGGACGCTGGTGGCGTTTCTGTCGACGGCGCTTGCTTTGCGGTGGCCGGTGGATTCCATCGGGTTTCTGCTGGCCATGAGCCAGGAGGCTGCTACTGCCACGGAGCGGTACTTCGAGGTCATGGACGAGGTGCCGGAGGACGAGTCCGCCGTAGCTGCGGGCATTCGTGCCGCTGGGGCGGCTCCCGACCCACAGAGAGCGGCGCCTCGCACCGCCGAGTTGCGCGGCCTCCGGTTCCACACCGTACGGTTCCGTTACCCGGACGCCCCCGTCGACTCCCCGCCCGTCCTCGACCGCATCGATCTCCACATCCGCCCCGGCGAGTCCATGGCGTTGGTGGGCGCCACCGGCAGCGGCAAGACGACGCTGACCGCACTCGTCCCCCGCCTCCACGAGGTGACATCCGGTCGCATCACGCTCGACGGCGAGGACATCACCGCCATGTCCCGCGAGGAACTGCGCTCCCTCGTCGCCGTCGCCTTCGAGGAACCCACGCTCTTCTCCGCGAGCGTCGGGGACAACGTCCTCATGGGCGCCCAGGACGGTGCGGGCGACGCCGAGCTGAACCGCGCGCTCTCCGTCGCGCAGGCCGGGTTCGCGCATGCGCTGCCCCAGGGGACGAACACCCAGGTCGGCGAGCAGGGCCTCAGTCTCTCGGGCGGGCAGCGGCAGCGGCTGGCGCTTGCGCGGGCCGTCGTGGGCAGACCCAGGTTCCTCGTCCTGGACGACCCCCTGTCCGCCCTCGACGTGCACACCGAGGCCGCCGTCGAGGCCGCCCTGCGGGACGTCCTCGCGGACACCACGGCGCTCATCGTGGCGCACCGCCCCTCCACGGTCCTGCTCGCCGACCGGGTCGCGCTGCTCTCCGGCGGCCGGATCACCGCCGTCGGCACGCATCACGAACTGCTGCGCACGAACGCCGAGTACGCCCATCTGATGTCCGGGACCTCAGAACCGGAGGACGAGCGATGACGGCCACCACCACCTCCGTCCCCACGGCGGACGAGGAGCCTGGCCTCCCCCGCCCCGAGGACGCCGGCGACCCCTTCGACCGGGACGTCCTGCCCACTCCCCGGGGCGCCACCGCCGGCCTGCTGCGTTCCCTGCTCGCCCCCATGAAGGCCCGCGTCGCCGTCACCACGCTCCTCCTGCTGCTCCAGCAGGCGGCGGTGCAGGCGGGCCCGCTGCTGGTGGCGTACGCGATCGACAAGGCCGTACCGGCGTTCCGGGACCACGACCACGGCCCGCTGATCGCGGTGGCCACGGGCTATCTCCTGTGCGCGCTGGTCTCCGGCGGACTGCAGTACGCGTTCATCATCGCCTCCGCCCGGGTGAACCAGGACGCGCTGCTCGATCTGCGCGGCCGTATCTTCCGGCACGCGCAGGCGCTGAGCATCGACTTCCACGAGCGATACACGAGCGGTCGTCTGATCTCCCGCTCCACGGCGGACGTGGAGTCGCTGCGGGAACTGCTCAACGAAGGCCTGCAGGAGCTCATCACGGTCATCCTGTCCTTCGTCTACATCTCGGCCATGCTGCTCTGGCTGGACCTCGGGCTCGGCGCCGTCGCAGTGGCGTCCTTCGTACCGCTGTACCTGCTGGTACGGGTCTACCAGCGGCGCGCGGTGCGGGTGTACCGGGTGCGGTCCACCGCCACCGCGGCCGTCATCGTCAAGTTCGTCGAGACCATGAACGGCATCCGGCCGGTGCGCGCGTTCCGCCGCGAGGCCGCCAACGACGCCGACTTCCTGGCGCTGAACCGGCGGCACGAACGGATCAACGGCGACGCGATGCTGGAGATGGCCCGCTATGTCGTCGGCTCCCGGCTGGTCGCCAACACGGCCGTCGCGGCGATCGTGCTGTGGGGCGCCTACCGCGTGGCGGGCGGCTCGCTGGAGCTGGGTGTACTGGCGGCCGCGGTCCTCTATCTGCGCCGTCTCTACGACCCCATCGACCGCCTCGGCATGTTCCTGAACTCGTACCAGTCGGCGGCGGCCTCCCTGGAGAAGATCGCCGGGCTGCTCGCGCAGACACCGTCGGTGCCGGAGCCGTCGGCTCCCGTGGAACTTCCGGTATTGGAGAGCGAGCACCCGGGCCGCGAGGTCGTCTTCGACGGCGTCAGCTTCGGCTACCGCACCGGCGGCGAGGTGCTGCCGGCCTTCGATCTGACGATCCCCGCCGGGCAGACGGTCGCGGTCGTCGGCTCGACGGGCGCCGGCAAGTCGACCCTCGCCAAGCTGCTGGCCCGCTTCTACGACCCCTCCGCGGGCCAGGTCCTGCTGGACGGCGTCGACCTGCGCGAACTGGCCGTTCCCGAACTGCGGCGCGGGGTGGTGATGGTGACGCAGGAGGCGTTCCTGTTCTCGGGCACGGTCGCCGAGAACATCGCCATCGGCCGCCCGGACGCGACCCGCGAGCAGATCGAGCAGGCGGCGAAGGCGATCGGTGCGCACGAGTTCATCAGCGCCCTGCCCGACGGGTACGACACGGACGTGCGCAAGCGTGGCGGCCGTATCTCCGCGGGCCAGCGCCAGCTGGTGGCCTTCGCCCGGGCGCTGCTCGCCGACCCGGCCGTGCTGATCCTCGACGAGGCGACCAGCTCACTGGACATCCCCGGCGAACAGGCGGTGCAGCGCGCGATGTTGACGGTCCTGCGCGGCCGTACGGCCGTGGTCATCGCGCACCGGCTGTCGACCGTCGAGATCGCGGACCGGGTACTGGTCATGGAGCACGGGAAGATCGTGGAGGACGGCCGCCCGGCCGAACTCATCGAAGGCACCGGCCGGTTCGCGGATCTGCACAGGGCGTGGCGGGACAGTCTGGCGTAGGGATCGGCACGGATCGGCAGGGACCGGCAGGGATCGGGGGAACATGATCGACGCGTACGAGGATCCGGGCGAACCCGACTGCCGCGGTGGCGCCCGCTATCTGCTCTGGCTGGTGCGCTGCCAGCCCGGCCGGTCGCTCGCCGGGGCGGTGCTGGGCAGCGTGTGGATGGTGCTGCTGGCGGCGACGCCGTATCTCCTCTCCCGGGCGGTCGACGACGGGCTGGAGCCCGGGGACTATCCGGCGCTGGCGGGCTGGACCGCGGCGCTCTTCGCGGTCGGGGCGTTCAACGCCTGGCTGAGCATCATGCGGCACCGCACGATGACACGGGTGCGGATGGACGCCAACTTCCGCACGGTCAAGGTGGTCGTCGGCCAGGCGGTCCGGCTGGGCGCCGCGCTGCCGCGGCGGGTGGGGGCCGGGGAGGTCGTCACCATCGGGGTCGGTGACGTACAGACGATCAGCTCGTCATTGACGGTGGTCGGCCCCGGGGTGGGGGCGGTGGTCGCCTACCTCGTGGTCGCGGCTGTTCTCCTCTCGGTCTCGCCGTTGATCGCCGCGGTCGTGCTCCTCGGCATCCCCCTCATCGTCGTCCTGGTCGGACCGCTGCTGGCCCGTCTGCAAGGCGCGGAGACCGAGTACCGCAA
Organism: Streptomyces sp. NPDC001157; assembly: GCF_053598255.1. NCBI lineage: Bacteria > Bacillati > Actinomycetota > Actinomycetes > Kitasatosporales > Streptomycetaceae > Streptomyces > Streptomyces sp. NPDC001157. The sequence goes on along the minus strand of NZ_JBSFJW010000058.1, from coordinate 14,764 downwards.
CCGGCAGGGCGTGCTCACGGCCCGGATCGCCGACCTCGCGGGCGGCCTGCGCGTTCTCAACGGCCTCGGCGGCAAAGGCCTGTTCGCGGACGCCTTCCACCGCGACTCCCAGCGGCTGCGCCGCCAGGGCTACCGGGTCGGCGCGGTCACCAGCTGGGTCCAGGCACTGGGCATCGGACTGCCGACCCTGTTCCTGGCGGTGGTCACCTGGCTGGCGGCCCGTCTCGCCGCCCAGGGCGCCATCACCATCGGCCAGTTGGTGTCGGTGTACGGCTATGTGGCCGTCCTGGTGGGCCCGGTGGCCTTCTGGGTGGAGTGCGGCTACCAGATCAGCCGCGGCCTGGTCTCGGCCCGCCGGGTCGTCCGCTTCCTGCAACTGGAGCCCCTGGCCGACACCGGCACCCGCGACGCACCCGCGGAGCCGGCGGTACTGCACGACCCGGAGTCGGGCGTGCGGGTACGGCCGGGACGCCTGACGGCACTGGCGAGCGCGCGTCCGGCGGACGCGGCGACGGTGGTCGACCGCCTGGGCCGGTACATCCCGTCGAGGGCAACTTGGGGCGACATACCACTGGACGAGATCGCGCTGCCCCAGATCCGGAAGCACATCCTGGTAGCGGACCACGAGGCCGACCTCTTCGCAGGCCCCCTGCGCAATGTACTGGGCGGCGCATCTCTTAGGGGCGCGGGGCTGTACCAATATGCGGCTCCGCCGCGGGGCGCGACAAGCCACAACGAACCCGCAGACGCCCGACAACAAGCCGAGGCACCCTCTGACGCGCACCTGGCCAAAGCCATCCACGCAGCCGTCGCAGACGACATCGTCCAGGGCCTGCCCAACAACCTCGATTCAGCAATAGACCCCCAGGCCCGCAACCTCTCCGGCGGCCAAAGACAACGCATCCGCCTCGCCAGGGCACTGGCAGCCGACCCGGAGGTCCTACTGGCCGTCGAGCCGACCTCAGCCCTGGACGCGCACACCGAGGCCCGGGTGGCCCAGCGGCTGCAAGCAGCCCGCAAGGGCCGTACCACGGTCGTCACGACCACCTCCCCCCTCGTACTGGACCGTGCAGACACCGTGCACTACCTGGTCGACGGCAAAGTCGCGGCCACCGGAGCCCACCGCGAACTGCTGGACACCGAGCCGGGCTACCGCGCCCTGGTCGCCCGGGACGCCGAGGAGACCGTCCGATGACGGCGGCCTCAGGCCGACTCCCCGTCGCCGAACGGCAAGACGTACGCCGTGCCATGGTGCGCCTCGTACGAGCCGACGCCCGCGCCTTCGCCGCCGTACTCGCACTCAACGCACTGGCGGCCGGAGCCGGACTCACCGGCCCCTGGCTGGTCGGCCGGATCATCGACGAGGTGCGGGCCGGACACGGCGTGGGCGCCGTCGACCGGCTGGCCCTGTGGATCCTGCTCTGTTCGCTTGCGCAGCTGGTACTAGCCCGCTGGGCCCGGTATGTGGGACACCGCTTCGGGGAGCGGACGCTGGCCCGCGTGCGCGAGGAGTTCGTCGACCGGGCGCTCGCGCTGCCCGCGGCGGTCGTGGAGCGGGCCGGCACCGGCGATCTGACGGCGCGTGGGACGGCCGACGTGGCCACGGTCGGCACGACGCTGCGTGACGTCGGGCCCGAGCTGCTCATCAACAGCGTGCAGGCGCTGTTCCTGCTCGGCGCGGTGTTCTGGCTGAACCCGCTGCTCGGCGGGTGCGGTCTGCTCGGTCTGGTCGGCATCTGGTGTGCGCTGCGCTGGTATCTGCGCCGGGCCCGCGACGGCTACCTCGCCGAGGGGGCCGCCACCTCCGAGGTCGCCGAGATCCTCGCGGCGACCGCGTCCGGCGCCCGCACGGTCGAGGCGCTGCGGCTGGAGCGGCGGCGGGTCGCAGCGAGCCGGGACGCGCTGGAGACATCCCGGCGCGCCCGGCTGTACACGCTGTTCCTGCGCAGTGTGTTCTTTCCGGGGGTGGAGGTCTCCTACCTGGTTCCGGTGTCCGCGGTCCTGCTGGTCGGCGGGGTCCTGCACGGGCGCGGCACGGTGAGTCTCGGCACGGTCGTGACGGCGGCCCTGTATCTGCAGCGGCTGAGCGGGCCCCTCGACGAGATCCTGATGCGGGTCGAGCAACTGCAGAACAGCAGCGCCTCCTTCGCCCGTGTGGAGGGCCTGGCCCGGGCACCGCGCGCGCGGCAGGCCGATGCGCCCGCTCCGGCGGACGACCGCTTCGACGTGTCCGGGGTGCGGTACGCCTACGACCGCGGCGGCGAGGTGCTGCACGGCGTCGACCTGACCGTACGGCCCGGCGAGCGGCTGGCGGTCGTGGGGCCCTCGGGCGCCGGAAAGACCACGCTGAGCAGGCTGCTGGCGGGGGTCGACGCGCCCACCGAGGGGACGGTGACCGTCGGCGGGGTGCCCGTGGTCGACCTCGGCCCCGAGCAGCTGCGCCGCCAGGTCGTCCTGGTCACTCAGGAGCACCATGTGTTCCTCGGCTCGGTCCGCGACAACCTGCTGATCGCCGAACCGGGCGCTGCCGACGAGGAGTTGTGGGCGGCGCTGACGGCGGTGGGTGCCGACGACTGGGTGCGCGAACTGCCGGACGGGCTGGACACCTTGCTCGGTGACGGCGGCACCCGCACCGACGGCTCCCAGGCCCAGCAGCTCGCCCTCGCCCGCGTGGTCCTGGCCGACCCGCACACCCTGATCCTCGACGAGGCCACCGCGCTCCTCGACCCGACGACGGCGCGCCACACCGAGCGTGCCCTGGCCGCCGTCCTGGAGGGCCGCACGGTCATCGCCATCGCCCACCGTCTGCACACCGCCCACGACGCGGACCGCGTGGCCGTGATGGAGGACGGCCGGCTCACCGAACTCGGCACGCACGAAGAGCTCGTGGCGGCCAAGGGGGCGTACGCGGCGCTCTGGCACACCTGGCACGGCGAGCCGTCCCCGTAGGCCTCACAGAAGTCACAGGACTCACCGGACTCACACCGCGTCCGGCCCCCGCTCCCGCGTCCGGATGCGCACCACCTCCTCCACCGGCGTCACCCACACCGTGCCTCCGCCCGTGCCGCGGGCGCCCGCGGCACGGATGACGCGGACCAGGTCGGCGGCGTCGAAGTCGAGGGTGAGGATGTCAAGACGGAGCTGCGGGGCGAGGTTCACGCGGTACTCGCTGCCCCGGTAGATCTCCACCCGGACGGTCCTGGGCACATACGCCCGTACCTCTGTCACGGTCACTCCGCGCACCCCGAAGGACTGCAGCGCCTTCATGACGTCGGGGACGCGGTGCGGGGGGAGGACCGCGGTGACAAGTTTCACGGCCGAGTCCTCAACTCCCCTTCGCTCAGCCGGAGTCCGGTTCCACCGTCTCCTTCTGCGGCTGTGGGGCCACTGGCGCGGCGGCCACCGCCACCGGCTCCGAGGACTGCGCCACCGCGGACTCCGCCGGGTAGGCCTCCTCGTCGTGCACCGCGAGGTCGCCGCTCTCCAGCGCCGCGTCCGGCGCCCGGAGTTTCACGACCAGGCCGATGCCCTTGAGGATCAGGAAGGTCATCACGGCGTCGTAGACGATGACCGTGCCGGCCGCTCCCGCCTGCTTCCACAGCTGGTCGAGGTTGCCGTAGAGCCAGCCGCTGGTGGACCAGGCGGTGGAGCCGTCCTTGTTGAGGTACACGGCCATGGCCGGGTCGGCGAAGATCCCGACCAGCATGCCGCCCGCGAGGCCCGCGATGCCGTGGGTGTAGACGACGCCCAGCGCGTCGTCGACCTTCGAGAAGGGCTTGACCTTGGACAGGTAGTTCCAGGCCAGCCACACGATCGACGACGCGATGATGCCGATGTAGATCGCGCCGATACCGGTGACGAAACCGGCCGCCGGGGTGATCGCCACCAGGCCCACGATCATGCCGTTGATCGCGCCGAGGAACGTCGGCTTGCGCTGCGGGCCCGCGAACATGTCCCACACCACCCATGTCAGCAGCGCAACCGCCGTACAGAGATTGGTGTTGAGGACGGCGGCAGCCGCGTTGTGGCCGCCGAAGTACATGTCGCCGCCGTTGAAGCCGTTCCAGCCGAGCCACAGGATGCCCGCGCCGACGGCGACCATGGGGAGGTTGTTGGGGACGCCGTGCGCGCGGTCGCGGGCCAGGCGCGGGCCGATCACCGCCGCGGCCACGAACCCCGAAGTGCCGGCGGCGAGATGGATGACGTAGCCGCCGGAGTAGTCGAGCGCGCCCTGGCCCGCCCACCAGCCGCCGCCCCACAACAGGAAGGCGTTGACGGTGTAGACCAGGGTCGACCACAGGGGGACGAAGAGCAGCCATGCGCGGATGTTCATACGGCCGATCACGCTGCCCATGAACAGCAGGGGTGTGATGGCCGCGAACGCGAAGTGGAAGTAGGCCAGCGTCGACTGCGGGAAGCGGAAGTCCGGCATCAGGTCGTTGCCGTTGACGAGCGGGATGTACGCCTGCTGCTGTTCGCTCGCCGAGCCGACGATGGTGCCGGGGCGGCCGACGAAGGCTCCGAGGATGCCGGGCCAGTGAGAGTTCAGGGGTTCGCCGAACCCCATCTTGAACTCCCAGAGCACCCAGCCGACCAGGACCAGCGAGAAGCCCGTGAAGGCCATGAACATGGTGTTCACGACCCACTTGCGCTGGACGAGCCCGCCGTAGAGGATCGCGATGCCGGGAATGCTCATCAGGCCGACGAGGGTGGCCGCGACGAGCTGCCAGGCGTTGTCGCCGGCGTCCAGCCATTGCGGATAGGGGATCACTGCACCGTCAACTCCCCTCATGGGAGCGGCGGTCCGGCGACCGCCGGTTGGACGGCAGGATCGTGCCGCATCCGTTGCGCCTCGGTTCCAGGGGCATGTCGCCGCAGCAAATTTCCGCTCACGATCCAACAGCGAGTCCGCATACCGAACACGAACAACCGGTCAACGAACCATTTCCGGCCAACTTCGTGACGCGCTCCTGACAGGGCGGGAATCTCCTGCCACCCTTCCCACAGCTTCAACACAGCAACCCCACATGCTCCACCCCAGTTCTGCCCGGACGGTCGACCCACCGTCCGGATCTCCCCTGGCCGCGCAACCCGCGGCCACGCAGAAGGAGTCAGTGTTGAGAAGCAGTTCCTCTCGCAGACGCACCTCCCACATCGTCGCCGTCGCCGGCGTCACCGCACTGCTCGCCGCGGCGGTCCAGTCGGGCGCCGCGTCCGCCGCCCCGGCTCAGGGCTCCTCCCTGAACAAGGCGCACACGGCCGTCAAGCTCTCCCCCTCCCAGCGCGCCGAGCTGATACGCGACGCGGACAGCGCCCGTGCGCAGACCGCCAAGGACATCGGCCTCGGCGCGAAGGAGAAGCTCGTCGTCCGTGACGTCGTCAAGGACGCCGACGGCACCCTGCACACCCGCTACGAGCGCACCTACGAGGGCCTGCCGGTCCTCGGCGGCGACCTGGTCGTCGACACCGCCAAGTCGGGCGCCACCAAGGGCGTCATCAAGGCGACGAACGCCGCCATCAAGGTCTCCGACGTCACCCCGGACATCACCAAGGCGGCCGCCGAGCAGCAGGCCGTGAAGCGCGCGAAGGCCCTGGGCGGCACCAAGGCGGCCGCCGACAGCGCCCGCAAGGTGATCTGGGCGGCGAGCGGCAAGCCGGTCCTGGCGTACGAGACGGTCATCGGCGGCTTCCAGGACGACGGCACCCCGAACGCGCTGCACGTCATCACCGACGCCACCACCGGCAAGAAGCTCTACGAGTACCAGGGCATCGAGAACGCGACCGGCACCGGCAACACCCAGTACAGCGGCACGGTCTCGCTGACGACGACCCAGTCGGGCTCGAACTACAACCTGACCGACGGCGACCGCGGCGGCCACAAGACGTACAACCTGAACCACGGCACGTCCGGCACCGGCACGCTGTTCTCGCAGACCAGCAACACCTGGGGCAACGGCACCACGTCGAACGCCGGGACCGCGGGCGCGGACGCCCACTACGGCGCCGCGGAGACCTGGGACTTCTACAAGAACACCTTCGGTCGCAGCGGCATCAAGAACAACGGTGTCGGCGCCTACTCGCGTGTCCACTACGGCAATTCGTACGTGAACGCGTTCTGGGACGACAGCTGCTTCTGCATGACGTACGGCGACGGCTCCAACAACGCGGACCCGCTGACCTCGCTGGACGTGGCGGGCCACGAGATGACCCACGGCGTCACCTCGAACACCGCGGGCCTCAACTACAGCGGTGAGTCGGGCGGCCTCAACGAGGCGACCTCCGACATCCTCGGCGGCGTCGGCGTCGAGTTCTACGCCAACAACTCGTCCGACAAGGGTGACTACCTCATCGGCGAGAAGATCGACATCAACGGCGACGGCACCCCGCTGCGCTACATGGACAAGCCCAGCAAGGACGGCGGCTCCGCCGACTCCTGGTACTCGGGCGTCGGCAACCTCGACGTGCACTACTCCTCGGGCGTCGCCAACCACTTCTTCTACCTGCTGAGCGAGGGCAGCGGCGCCAAGGTCATCAACGGCGTCAGCTACAACTCGCCCACCTCGGACGGCCTTCCGGTCACCGGCATCGGCCGGGACAAGGCCCTGGCGATCTGGTACCGGGCGCTGACCACCAAGTGGACGTCCACCACCAACTACGCGAGCGCCCGCACCGGCACGCTCGCGGCCGCCGGTGAGCTGTACGGCACCACCTCCACCGAGTACAAGGCCGTGCAGGACGCGTGGGCGGCCGTCGCGGTCGGCTCGCGCTCCGGCGGGGGCGGCGGAGGCGGGACGTCGTACGAGAACACGACCCCGCTCTCGATCCCGGACAACGGGCCCGCCGTGACCTCGTCGATCACCGTCTCCGGCAGGAGCGGAAACGCGCCAAGCAACCTCCAGGTGAGCGTCGACATCACCCACACCTGGCGGGGCGACCTGGTGATCGATCTGCTCGGCCCGTCGGGCGCCGCGTACCGCCTGAAGAACTTCTCCTCCTCGGACTCGGCCGACAACGTCCAGGCGACGTACACGGTCAACGCGTCGAGCGAAACGGCCAATGGAACCTGGAAATTGAAGATTCAGGACCAGGCTGCACAGGACGTCGGCACGCTCAACAGCTGGAAGGTGACATTCCCGTAGACCGCACATAGCGGCATCGGAAACAGGGCGCCGTCCCGGAGTACAACTCCCGGGGCGGCGCCCGTTTACATCCCTGAAACGTTAACCGGACAGTCGATTTTCAGCCAACATCACTTGAGGCTCCTGACATGTACGCGTCTTGATGTCACTCTTCTCCACAACCGCCGCACAACTTCACTGCAACTCCGGCCGGGCGCCCCACGCCGTGCCGGACTCCCCCACCACAAGGAGCTTGTGTGACCCCCCTCTACGCGCGTCACAAGCGCTCGACTCTGGCCATCGCAACCGCCGTTGCCGCCGGAGCCCTGCTCACCACCGGTCTGACCACCGGTTCGGCCGCCGCCCAGCCCACGGCGGACTCCACGGCCACGGCCACGGCCCGCACGGCCGGCTCACCCGCCGCGCTGTCGGCCGCGACCCGCGTCTCCCTCATCAAGCAGGCGCAGGCCGGCCTCGCCGACACGGCGCAGAAGATAGGCCTCGGCACCAAGGAGAAGCTGGTCGTCAAGGACGTCGTCAAGGACGCCGACGGCACGGTCCACACCCGCTACGAGCGCACCTACGCGGGTCTGCCCGTCCTCGGCGGCGACCTGGTCGTCGCGACGAAGGCCGGCAAGACGGAGAGCGTCGTCAAGGCGACGAAGGCGGCCATCAAGGTGGCCTCGCTCAAGCCGCAGATCACCACGGCCAAGGCCGAGAAGCAGGCGCTGACCGCCGCCAGGACCGCGGGTTCGGACAAGACCTCGGCCGACAAGACCCGCAAGGTCATCTGGGCCGGCTCCGGCAAGCCCGTCCTCGCCATCGAGACCGTCGTCGGCGGCCTCCAGGACGACGGCACCCCGAACGCGCTGCACGTCATCACCGACGCGGCCACGGGCAAGAAGCTCTTCCAGTACCAGGCCATCGAGAACGCGACCGGCACCGGCAAGACCCTGTACTCGGGCACGGTCAGCCTCAGCGTCACCCAGTCGGGCTCGACGTACAACCTGACGGACGCCACCCGCGGCAGCCACAAGACGTACAACCTCAAGCGCAGCACCTCCGGCAAGGGCACGCTGGTCTCCAGCTCGTCCAGCACCTTCGGCACCGGCACCGCCTCCAGCTCCTCCAGCGACCAGACGGCCGCCGCCGACGCCGCCTACGGCGCGCAGGAGACCTGGGACTACTACAAGAGCACCTTCGGTCGCAGCGGCATCAAGGACGACGGCGTGGCCGCGTACTCGCGCGTCCACTACGGCAGCTCGTACGTCAACGCCTTCTGGGACGACGACTGCTTCTGCATGACGTACGGCGACGGTGACAACAACACGGACCCGCTGACCTCGCTGGACGTGGCGGGCCACGAGATGACCCACGGCGTCACCGCCAACACCGCCGGCCTGGACTACAGCGGTGAGTCGGGCGGCCTCAACGAGGCGACCTCCGACATCCTCGGCGGCGTCGGCGTCGAGTTCTACGCCAACAACTCGTCCGACAAGGGTGACTACCTCATCGGCGAGAAGATCGACATCAACGGCGACGGCACCCCGCTGCGCTACTTCGACAAGCCCAGCAAGGACGGCGGCTCGGCGGACTCCTGGTCCTCCTCCGTCGGCAACCTGGACGTCCACTACTCGTCCGGTGTCGCCAACCACTTCTTCTACCTGCTGGCCGAGGGCAGCGGTTCGAAGACGATCAACGGCGTCAGCTACAACTCGCCGACGTCCAACGGCTCCACGGTCACCGGCATCGGCCGGGACAAGGCGCTGCAGATCTGGTACAAGGCGCTGACCGAGCAGTTCACCTCGACCACCAACTACAAGGCGGCCCGCGCGGGCACGCTGGCGGCGGCGGCGAGCCTGTACGGATCCAGCAGCACCGAGTACAAGACGGTCGCCGCGGCCTGGTCCGCGGTCAACGTGAGCTGACCCGAGGGGGGTTGGCGGGCGGCACCCGGGAGGAAGGCATTCCCGGGTGCCGCCCTACTCTTGTGTCCCATGCGCCTGGAGGACTTCACCTACGACGACGTCGGCGGCACCCGCCGCGCCGACTTCTGCCCGCCGGGCTTCCGCCCGATGCATGTGCGCACGCGCATCGGCGAGGGCGAACCCTGCTTCCGCCGAGCGGTCGAGGCGGTCCTCACCTGGGAGATGCACCGGGAACTGGGCGTGGGCATCGACGCGAGCGCGGAGCGCGCCGCCCCGGACGTCGACGTCACCGTCACCCTCGCCGGTGTGATCAAGGCGCCGTGCCGCATCGTCTACACGGTCGACGAACCCCGCCGCGCGGGCTGGGCGTACGGCACGCTGACCGGGCACCCGGAGTGCGGCGAGGAACTCTTCGTCGTGGAACGCACGGGTGACGGCACGGTGTGGCTGACGGTGGCCGCGTTCAGCAGGCCCGCGAAGTGGTTCGCCCGGGCGGGCGGACCGGCCACGCGGGGCCTGCAGAGCGCTTACGCGCGGCGGTGCGGGAAGGTTTTGCGGGGGTTGTGCGCGGGGCTCTCCGAGGGGTGAGCGGGGGTTGGGGTGCCGTCCGCTGGGGGCTGCCGCCCCCAGACCCCCGCTTTCGGCCTGAACGGCCTCGTCCTCAAACGCCGGACGGGCTGAAAGTGCCCGCCCGGCCTGAAAGTGCCCGTCAGGGCTGAGAATGCCCGTCAGGGCTCGATCCGCTCACCGCATCAGCACCCCTGCCCCCTCCCCCGTCTCCTCCGAAGGCACCGCCACCAGCCCCAGTTCCACGGCGGACGCCAGGAGTCGATGGGCCGGCAGGATGCGGACCGTGTAGCCGTAGGGGCCGGTGCGGTCGAGGGAGAGCGGCCCCTCGTACACCCACCTGCCCTCCGGGTCGGGGCCGCCCGCCGGTTTGAGGGGGACGGTCGTCGCGTCCGCGATGCGGTCCTCGGGGTCGACGCGGCCCGAGACGACCTGGACCTCCACGTCGTCGGGGCCGAGCTCGCCGAGGCCCACGTGCACCCGTAGTCCGAGCGTGCTGCCGAGTTCCGCGGTGGCCATGGCGGCGGACGTCTCCACATGGTCGACGGTGACGCCGTGCCAGGCGGCCCGCACCCTTTGCTTCCAGGCGGCGAGTTCGCGGGCGGAGTCGGGGGTCATGGCGCGGTGCGCGTGGGCGGCGGGTGCGTAGAGCCGCTCGACGTACTCGCGGACCATGCGGCCGGCCAGCACCTTGGGGCCGAGCAGGGTCAGGGTCTGGCGGACCATCTCGATCCACCGGTCGGGCAGGCCGTGCTGCCCCCGTTCGTAGAAGCGGGGGGCGACTCGCTGTTCCAGCAGGTCGTAGAGCGCGTCGGCCTCTATGGCGTCGCGGTGGTCGGGGTCGGTGCCCGCGCCGTCGGCCGTGGGGATCGCCCAGCCGAAGTCGGGCTGGAACCACTCGTCCCACCAGCCGTCCAGGACGGACAGGTTGAGGCAGCCGTTCAGCGCCGCCTTCATGCCGGACGTGCCGCAGGCCTCCAGGGGGCGCAGCGGGTTGTTGAGCCAGATGTCGCAGCCCGGGTAGAGCTTCTGCGCCATCGCCATGCCGTAGTCGGGGAGGAAGACGATGCGGTGGCGGACCCGTGGGTCGTCGGCGAACCGGACCAGCTCCTGGACCAGGCGCTTTCCGCCGTCGTCGGCCGGGTGCGCCTTGCCCGCGACGACGATCTGGATGGGCCGTTCCGGGTGCAGGAGGAGGTCCATCAGACGGTCGCGGTCGCGCAGCATCAGGGTCAGGCGTTTGTACGAGGGGACGCGGCGGGCGAAGCCGATGGTGAGGACGTCCGGGTCCAGGACACCGTCGATCCACCCCAACTCGGCTGTGCCCGCGCCGCGTTGACGCCAGGAGGCGCGCAGCCGCACCCGCACCTCGTCCACCAGCTGCTCGCGGAGGTTCCGCCTGAGCTCCCAGATGTCCTGGTCGGGGATGTCCCCCACCGCGTCCCAGCGGTCCGAGCCGCCGACGGACAGCGCGTCCTCCGTGCGCTGGGCGCCGATCTGCCGGGCGCCGAGCCGGAACACCTCGGGGGCGACCCAGGTGGGTGCGTGCACCCCGTTGGTCACGGAGGTGATCGGCACCTCCTCGGGGTCGAATCCCGGCCACAGCCCGGAGAACATCTCTCGGCTGACATGGCCGTGCAGCAGGGAGACGCCGTTGGCGCGCTGGCCCAGGCGCAGGCCCATCACGGCCATGTTGAAGAGGTTCGGTTCGCCGCCGGGGTAGGTCTCCATGCCGAGTCGCAGGATGCGTTCGACGTCGATGCGCGGGAGCTCGGCCTCGGGGCCGAAGTGGTGGGCGACCAGCTCGCGGTCGAAGCGGTCGATGCCGGCGGGGACGGGGGTGTGGGTGGTGAAGACGGTCCCGGCGCGGACCGCTTCCAGCGCGGAGTCGAAGTCCAGCCCGCCGTCGCAGAGTTCGGCGATCCGCTCCAGGCCGAGGAAGCCGGCGTGGCCTTCGTTGGTGTGGAAGACCTCGGGGGCGGGGTGGCCGGTGAGGCGGCAGTAGGTCCGTACGGCCCGCACTCCCCCTATGCCGAGCAGCATCTCCTGCAGCAGCCGGTGTTCGCTGCCGCCTCCGTAGAGCCGGTCGGTCACCCCGCGCTCGCCGAAGTTGTTGTCCTCGACGTCCGAGTCGAGCATCAGCAGGGGGACACGGCCGACCTGGGCGAGCCAGATACGGGCGTGCAGCTGCCGGCCGCCGGGCAGGGCGAGGGAGACCTGGGCGGGAGTGCCGTCGGGTTCCTCCAGGAGGGCGACGGGCAGCTCGTTGGGGTCCAGGACCGGGTAGTGCTCCTGCTGCCAGCCGTCCCGGGACAGCGACTGGCGGAAGTAGCCGTGCCGGTAGAGGAGGCCCACGCCGACCAGGGGTACGCCGAGGTCGCTGGCCGCCTTCAGATGGTCGCCCGCGAGGATGCCGAGGCCGCCGGAGTACTGGGGCAGGGCTGCCGTGATGCCGAACTCGGGCGAGAAGTAGGCGATGGCGGCGGGAAGTTCCCCGGAGTGGGTCTGGTACCAGCGTTCGCCGGTCATGTAGTCGTCCAGGTCGCCCGAGACCTCTGTCAGGCGGCGCAGGAAGCGGTGGTCCCCGGCCAGCTCCGCGAGCCGCGCCGGCGACACGCTGCCCAGGAGCCGTACGGGATCGCCGTCCGAGGCGGCCCAGCGCTCGGGGTCGACGGACTGGAACAGGTCGCGGGTCTCCGCATGCCAGGACCAGCGCAGATTGCGGGCCAGATCGCTGAGCGGCCGCAGGGGTTCGGGGAGAACGGGTCGGACGGTGAATCGACGGATCGCCTTCACTTTCCACCTCGACGCGTGTCGCTGTGCGGACGCACAACGCTGTGCGCCTCGTCGTCAACCTCGACGGTATCCGTGCGGAGGGCTCTGCAACCACGCCACGTCCAAGAGCACGCCACACTCCTACGCCGTCCGGAAAACGCCGCAACCTTCACGCATCCGCCATGGCCGACATGGCCGATTCCGCCCCGTAGGCCCTCTTGTGGGCCTTCTACACCGCACGAGAGGCTGCCAAGTGGCGTCAAATGGAGGGGAACTCGGACCATGGCACGGACGCGAACACGGCGTCTGCGCTGGACAGGGGCTCTGACCGCGGTGGCCTGTGCCGCCACGCTCTCAGCCGTCACCCTGCCCGCGCACGCCGCACCGGAGGGTCAGATACTCGGCGCCGGTGAGCCCGGCTCCGTCAGCGGAAGTTATCTGGTGACACTCAAGGGGGGAACGAAGGCTCCGTCGGCGACAGGAAAAGGTATCGCCGAGAAGTACGGGGCGAAAATAAGCCACACCTACGGCTCGGTCCTCAACGGCTACGCCATCAAGGCCGACGAGAGACAGGCCAAGCGGCTCGCGGCCGACTCCCAGGTCGCCTCGGTCGTCCAGGACACCCGCGTGTCCCTCGACCACACCCAGAAGAACCCGCCGTCCTGGGGCCTGGACCGGATCGACCAGCCGAGCCTGCCGCTGGACAGGAGCTACACCTGGCCGGAGTCCGGTGGCGCCGGTGTGACCGCGTACGTGATCGACACCGGTATCCGGATCACGCACAAGGACTTCGGCGGCCGGGCGAGATACGGCTGGGACTTCGTCGGAAACGACAGGACGGCGTCCGACGGCAACGGACACGGCACCCATGTCGCCGGCACCATCGCCGGCACGAAGTACGGCGTCGCCAAGCAGGCCGAGGTCGTCGCCGTCCGGGTCCTCGACAACGACGGCTCCGGTACGACCTCGCAGGTCATCGCGGGCATCGACTGGGTGACCAAGCACGCGAGGAAACCGGCGGTCGCCAACCTCAGCCTGGGCGGCTACCACAACGCCCAGCTGGACGCCGCCGTACGCAACTCCATCGCGTCCGGCGTCACGTACGCGGTTGCCGCGGGGAACGACGGCCTCCCGGCCGCCCTGTACTCCCCGGCGGACGTGCAGGAGGCCCTCACCGTCGGCGCGACCGACAGGACGGACGCACGGGCGAGCTTCTCCAACTTCGGCTCGGCCGTGGATCTGTTCGCGCCAGGAGTGTCGATCACCTCGGACTCCTATGCGAGCGACACCGGGAAGGCGACCTTCTCCGGTACGTCGATGGCGACCCCGCACGTCACGGGCACGGCCGCGCTGTATCTGGCCGACCGCCCGAAGGCCACTCCGGCCCAGGTCGCCAAGGCACTCGTGAAGCTGGCCGTGTCCGGGAAGGTCTCCGGCCGGGGCCTCGGCTCACCGGACGAACTTCTGCAGGTGCCGGGTTCTTAGTCACACAGTCCACGGACCGGTCCCGTTCGTTCACGAACGGGACCGGTCTTGTGTGTAGACATACGCGTGAGTAGTTAACAAAGTGCCGGATTGCGTACCCGAATAGGGTGGGAAGGCTCCTCCGGTACACCACACAGGCGGTTCACGGGAACCACCCCGCAGGACCCACCTCCCCACAGCCATCCGCCCACCCACGTTGACGCGGACAGGAGCGGTCATGCCCGCCACGCACCACTCGTCAGCACCCCCGACGACCAGCAACGCAGCACGCCCCGTGCGCGCCGCCGACGCCGGACCACCCGCCCCGCAGCCACCCTCCGCGGTCGAGGCCGCGGGCATCGGGCGCATACCCGTCCTCGATGTCCGCCCGATGGTCCAGCACGGACGAAGGCCCGCCAAGGCCGTGACCGGCGAGTCGTTCGAGATCTCGGCCACCGTGTTCCGCGAGGGCCATGACGCGGTCGCCGCCAATGTCGTCCTGACGGATCCGGAGGGCCGTCCCGGCCCCTGGACGCCGATGCGGGAACTGGCCGCGGGCACCGACCGCTGGGGCGCCACCGTCACCGTCGGCGAACCGGGCCACTGGACCTACACGGTGGAGGCCTGGGGCGACCCGGTCACCACCTGGCGCCACCACGCCCACATCAAGATCCCGGCGGGCATGGACACGGACCTGGTCCTGGAGGAGGGCGCACGGCTGTACGAGCGTGCGGCCGACGGCGCCCCCGACGGCCAACGGGACGTGCTCCTCGCCGCCGTCGCCGCCGTGCGGGACGAGACCCGCCCGGCCGCCTCGCGCCTGGCGGCGGCGTTGACGCCGGAGGTGGACGCGGTACTGGCCCGGCATCCGCTGCGGGAGTTCGTCACCGCCTCGCAGACCCTGCCGCTGCT
>NZ_JBSFJW010000057.1:0-42840 GCF_053598255.1 Streptomyces sp. NPDC001157 | reverse complement strand
TCGGTGCTGTCCTGTCTCAACTCCGGCCTGTACACCGCCTCACGCATGGCGTTCTCGCTGGCCCGGCGCAGCGACGCCCCCGCCTCCTTCGGCCGCACCACGCGGCGCGGCGTTCCGCAGGCGGCCATCCTGGCCTCGGTGGTCTTCGGCTTCGTCGCGGTCGCCTTCAACTACCTGTGGCCGGACACGGTCTTCCAGTTCCTGCTCAACTCCTCCGGTGCGATCGCCCTGTTCGTGTGGCTGGTGATCTGCTTCTCGCAGCTGCGGATGCGCAGGATCATCGAGCGGGAGACCCCGGAGAAGCTCGTCGTCAGGATGTGGCTCTACCCCTACCTGACCTGGGCCACCATCGCCCTGATCACCTTCGTCCTCGGCTACATGCTCACCGACACGGCCGACGGCGGCGGACGCGACCAGGTGGTCCTGTCCACCCTGGTGGCGCTCGCTGTGGTCGTCTTCGCGCTGGCCCGCGAGCGGGTGGGCCGGAAGCGGGACGCGCTGGTCTCGTCGTAGGACCGGGCACTTGCGGGTGGTATCGGGCCGTCTCAGGGCCCGGTGCCACCCTCTGCCAGCTCCTTGATCGCCTGCAGGCGGTCCTCCCAGCGGGCGGCGAGTTCGTCCATCCAGCGCGTGGCCTG
Organism: Streptomyces sp. NPDC001157; assembly: GCF_053598255.1. NCBI lineage: Bacteria > Bacillati > Actinomycetota > Actinomycetes > Kitasatosporales > Streptomycetaceae > Streptomyces > Streptomyces sp. NPDC001157. The sequence continues at coordinate 42,202 of NZ_JBSFJW010000057.1, read as the reverse complement.
CTTGAGCGGCTCCAGGTGGGCCTCGTAGCGGACCTCACGCCCGGCCCGGTGCGCGCGGACCAGTCCCGCACGGTCCAGGACGGACAGGTGCTTGGCCACCGCCTGCCGGGTGACGGGCAGGCCGGCCGCCAGGGACGTCGGCGTCGCGCCGCCGTCGCGGGTGAGAGCGGCAAGGATCTCCCGGCGGATCGGGTCGGCCACGGCCACCAGGACGTCGTCCGGGGCCGGAAGACCCTCGGCGGTATGCGTCACGCCTCGGCCCGCTCGCAGTCCGCGCGCAACTGGTCCAGCTTGCCGGGCCAGTTGCCGCTGTTGGCCCGATGACGCACGGCCGCCTCGTCGGCGGGCAGGCCCAGCCGCGCGAAGCCGCTCTCGACCATGATCAGCCGGGTGCCCGCCGAGGACTCGTCCTCGGTCAGGGTGAACTCGACCAGGGTGGCGTTGGTGTCGTCCGGTTCTTCGCCCGCGGCGCCCTGGGACCACCGCCAGGAGAGGCGGCGCGGCGGCTCCACCGCCTCGACGCGGGCCGGGATGACTCCATGCACCCCGTGGTCGAAGACGAGCAGGCCGCCCGGGCGGAGATCGACCTTGACCGGCTCACCGTTGCCGAACCAGCGGCCGAGGAAGGCGGGTTCCGTGAGCACGGTCCAGACCCTCTCCCGGGGTGCGCCGATCACGATGGAACGTTCGATCATGTCGGGGATCACGGCAGCCTCGTCTCCTTCGGATCATCTGGATCATCCGGATCGGACGCCCCGGATGCGCAACCCAACGGTTGCACATCGTCACCCAACGCGCAACTGGCTGGTTGCACATCTGCTCTACGCCACCACCTCGACCGGCGCCGCACCCCCCTCGCCGTCCCGCTCCGCGCCGTTGCGCTCCTCGAACTGCGTCCGATGAAGCTCCGCATACCTCCCGCCGGCCAGCAGCAGTTCCTCGTGCGTGCCCCGTTCCACGATCAGCCCGCCCTCGATCACCAGGATCACGTCCGCCGCCCGCACCGTGGACAGCCGGTGGGCGATCACGACCGCGGTGCGACCCTCCAGCGCTTCGGCCAGGGCCTCCTGGACGGCGGCCTCCGAGGTGTTGTCGAGGTGGGCGGTGGCCTCGTCGAGGATGACCACGCGCTGACGGGCCAGCAGCAGCCGGGCGATGGTCATGCGCTGGCGTTCGCCTCCGGAGAGACGGTAGCCGCGTTCGCCGACGACCGTGTCGAGACCGTCCGGCAGGGACCGTACGAGATCGTCGAGACGGGAGCGGCGCAGGGCGTCCCACAGTTCCGCCTCGGTGGCGGTGGGGGCGGCGAGCAGGAGGTTGGCGCGCACCGTGTCGTGGAAGAGGTGGCCGTCCTGGGTGACCATGCCGAGGGTGGCGCGCAGGGAGGCGGCGGTCAGGTCGCGGACGTCGGTGCCGCCGACGCGTACGGCGCCCCCGTCGACGTCGTAGAGGCGCGGAAGCAGTCCGGCGATGGTCGACTTGCCCGCGCCGGAGGAGCCGACGAGTGCGACGGTCTGGCCCGGTTCGGCGCGGAAGGAGATGCCGTGCAGGACCTCGGCGCCGCCCCGGGTGTCCAGACTCGCGACCTCCTCCAGGGAGGCCAGGGAGACCTTGTCGGCGGACGGGTAGGCGAAGCGGACGTCGTCGAACTCGACGGAGACCGGGCCTTCGGGCACGGCGCGCGCGTCCGGTTTCTCCTCGATCAGGGGCTTGAGGTCGAGCACCTCGAAGACCCGCTCGAAGCTGACCAGGGCGCTCATCACCTCGACGCGCGCCCCGGCGAGCGCGGTCAGCGGCGCGTACATGCGGGTCAGCAGCAGCGCCAGCGACACGACCGCGCCCGGTTCCAGGCTGCCGCGCAGCGCGAACCAGCCACCCAGGCCGTAGACCAGGGCGAGGGCCAGGGAGGAGACCAGGGTCAGGGCCGTGATGAACACCGACTGGGCCGTCGCGGTGCGCACGCCGATCTCCGCGACCCGGCGGGCGCGGGCCGCGAACTCCACCGACTCCTCCTCCGGCCGCCCGAAGAGCTTGACGAGCGTGGCTCCCGGGGCGGAGAACCGCTCGGTCATCCGGGTGCCCATCGCCGCGTTGAGGGTGGCCGCCTCCCGCTGCATACGGGCCATGCGGCTGCCCATGCGCCGGGCGGGGATCACGAACACCGGCAGCAGCACCAGCGCGAGCAGGGTGATCTGCCAGGACAGCGTGAGCATGACGGCGAGCGTGAGCAGCAGGGTGACCAGATTGCTGACCACTCCGGACAGGGTGTTGCTGAACGCACGCTGCGCGCCGATGACGTCGTTGTTGAGACGGGAGACCAGCGCTCCCGTACGTGTGCGTGTGAAGAACGCGACCGGCATCCGCTGCACATGATCGAACACAGCCGTGCGCAGATCGAGGATGAGTCCCTCCCCGAGCGTCGCCGAAAGCCTCCTGCCCAGGATGCCGAGGGCCGCCTCCGCGACCGCGATGAGCGCGATGAGCAGGGCGAGGCGTACGACCTTGGCCTCGTCGCCGCCCGACACGATCGCGTTCACGACACGCCCGGCCAGTACGGGGGTCGCGACGGCGAGCAGCGCGGTCACCACCCCGAGCACCACGAACTGCGCCATGCGGGCGCGGTGCGGGCGGGCGAAGGCGGCGATGCGGCGCAGCGTGGCGCGCGCCAGAGGGCGCCGCTCCTGCTCGGCGTTCATGACACTGTGCAACTGCATCCAGGCGGTGGTCTCCATGCTCATGAGAGAGACCGTAGGACCTCAAGCAACATTGAGGTCAATGTTTTCCTGGCCTCCCCCGCGAAGGACCCGATGACCGTACGCAAGCCGCTGTCCCCGCTTCAGCCGCTGTCCCCGCTTCCGCAACCCGCCGTTGGCGCGGCCTGGAAACCCTCTGCGGATGTGACTGCGGTACACCTTCCCCAAGGGCCACTCCCCCGAGGACGATTCCCCAGACGCGTCCCGGCCCGTGTGCTCCGGCAGATCCTGTGTCTGCTGCCGCTGCTGCTCGTGTCCGTCGTGGCCGTGCAGCACCGCTCGGTCCTCGTCGAGGGCTTCGGCCATCTGCGGGCCGCCGAGTGGCCCTGGCTGCTGGCTGCGGCCGGCGCCACCTGTCTGACCTGGGTGGCGGCCGCCTTCACCCGGCAGGGCGCGGTCGTCGACCGGCTGCCCAAGCGGCGGCTGCTCGCCACGCAGTTCGCGGCGGGCTCGGCCAACCACCTGCTGCCGACCGGCCTCGGCGCGGGCGCGGTGAACCTGCGCTTCATGACCGTGTGCGGGATTCCGCTCGCCCGTTCCTCCGCCGCGCTGGCGCTGTATCTGCTGGCTGAGTCGGTCACCCGGGTCGGCCTGCTGGTCGCACTGCTGCTCGCCTTCCCCGACGCGCTGCGGTTCGGCAACCTGCTGCCCGAGGGCTCCGTGGGGCCGCTGCTGCTCACGGTCGGCGCGGTCGCGGCCGTGGCCGCGGGGCTCCTGCTGCTCGTCCGCCGGGTGCGGACGGCCGCAATGTCCTTCCTGCGCACGGCACTGTGCGAGCTGCGCTCGGTGCACACCCGTCCGTCCCGGGCGCTGGCCCTGTGGGGCGGTTCGCTCGCCTTCCCCGCGCTGCAGGCGGCGGGGCTGGTCCTGGTCGGTCTTTCGCTGGGGCTGCCGGTGCCGCCCGTGCACATGGCGGTCGCGTATCTGGCGGCGACGGTCGCCGTCGCGCTGGTGCCGACGCCGGGCGGGCTCGGCTCGGTGGAGGCGGCGCTGGTCGTGGCGCTGGTGGCGGCGGGCGGTCCGGTGGCCGTGGCGACGGCGGTGGTGCTCGCCTACCGGATCATCACGGTGTGGCTCCCGCTGCTGCCGGGCGCGCTGACGCTGGGTGCGCTGGTACGGCTGAAGGTGATCTGAACCGGCTCCCGGAGCTCACCAGGGAATCGGTTTCCCGTCCCGGAAGAACCCACCGGTCGGCCCGGCGTCAGGCAGCGTGGCCGCCCACACGATCCCGGCGGCCCCTTCGGCGACGGGGCGTCCGCCATGGCTGCCCATGTCGGTGGCCACCCAGCCGGGACAGATCGCGTTGACCAGGATGCGATGCCGGCGCAACTCCCCGGCCAGCAGGCAGGTCAGGGCGTTGAGCGCGGCCTTGGAGACGCTGTAGGCAGGAGTGCCGCCGCTCATCGACTGCAGCGAACCGCCCTCGCTGCTCACCATCACGACCCGCGGATGCGGGCTTCGCTGCAGCAGCGGCAGCAGCGCCTGGGTGACCCGCCAGGCCCCGAACAGATTGGTGTCCAGGGCCCGTTGGACCTCACCGAGATCGGCCGATCGGGCCTGCGCCCAGGTGTCGTACAGGATCGCCGCGTTGTTGACGACCACGTCCACGCGCCCCAGGTTCCCGCTCACCCAGTCGGCCATGGCGGCCACGCTCGCCGCGTCGGAGACATCGAGCTGCACCGCGCTCACCCGCTCGCCGCCCGGGTCGATGCGCGCGGCGGCGGAGCGCCCCTTGGCGAGGTCGCGGGAACCGAGCACCACGTGGTGGCCGCGGCCGGCGAGCTGCCGTACCACCTCGTACCCGATACCGCGGTTGGCGCCGGTCACGAGGGCGACCGGCGCCGCGCCCGCATGTGCAGCTGCCATCAGGAACACTCCCTCTGTACGGTGTTCCAGCCTCGCACAGCCGTTCCACGAACGCCCCGCCGGTCGCCGCCCGCGCCGGCACTGTCGGAGAAAGGTGCTGCAGCATGCCGGTCCGTACCGAACGCCAGGGACACGTCACGACGGTCGTCCTCTCCCGCCCGGACGTGCGCAACGCGGTGGACGGTCCGACGGCCGCCGAACTCGTCGCCGCCTTCCGGGAGTTCGAGGCGGACGACGAGGCGCGGGTGGCGGTGCTGTGGGGCGAGGGCGGCACGTTCTGCGCGGGCGCCGATCTCAAGGCACTCGGCACCGACCGCGGCAACCTGGTCGCGGAGGACGGCGACGGCCCGATGGGACCGACGCGGCTTCGGCTGTCCAAGCCGGTGATCGCCGCCGTCGCGGGGCATGCCGTGGCCGGTGGCCTCGAGCTGGCGCTCTGGTGCGATCTGCGGGTCGCCGAGGAGGACGCCGTCTTCGGCGTGTTCTGCCGCCGCTGGGGCGTCCCGCTGATCGACGGCGGCACGGTACGGCTGCCCCGGCTGATCGGGCAGAGCCGCGCCCTGGACATGATCCTCACGGGGCGGGCCGTGCAGGCCCGGGAGGCGTACGACATGGGGCTGGCCAACCGGCTCGTCCCCACCGGCACGGCACGCACCGAGGCGGAGACCCTGGCCGCCGAGATCGCCCGCTTCCCGCAGGCATGCCTGCGGGGCGACCGGGCGTCGGTACTGGAGCAGGACGGGTTGGCAGAGGAGGAGGCCATGCGCGGCGAACTCCGTTACAGCATGGGGGTGTTGGCGGAGGGTCTGGAAGGGGCGGCGCGGTTCGCGGCGGGTGCGGGGAGGGGCGGGTCGTTCACGGACGTGTGACGGATGAACCTGCGGTGGAGCCGGAGACGTGCGGCTTCGAAGACGTGACGAAGTCGTAGAGCCGCGTCCGGGATGCCTCTCGCTCCTGATCGAGCTCCGTGCGTGTCTCCGCGCGGTTGATTCGGTCGATCGACTTCAGCGCATGCCGACTGGCTGCGACCAGCCCTGGCTCATCGGTGAGCAGTTCCACCCGGAACATCGCCTCCAACGCGGCGGCCCTCAACCTCTGTTCCTCCCTCCGCAGGCCACGCAGATCGGATTCGGCCTGCTGCTCGTGCTTCGCGAACCAGAGGTCCAGCTGGCCACGGCGATAGTTCGCGAGCGCACCCGCGAAGGCGCAGTAGGCGTCGATTCGCTCCTGCCGCAGCCGCTCGCTCCGCGTGAACTGCTCGGCCCGGCCGGCAGTGCGCCGCTGGAACAGGTACGTCAGCCCGGACCCCAGGAGCGTGCCGAGCACGGCTATGACGCTCGTCGCAACAACTTCCATGTCCTACAGATACATCGAGAGCGGTCGCGAAGGTCCCATGGATCATGTGCGGACCTTCACCGTAACCGGCCCACCCGTCGGATCGACCCGGCCGTTCCAGCGGGCCGTCAGTCTGATGGGGCGGTTCGGGACGGCCGTGTGGAGGCGTTGGCGGTGCAGTACGTTGCCATTCTGGGTGATGTGGAGGATCGGGGGGTACAGCAGCGTCGTCGTGCGCAGGACGTACGGGTGGCGGTCGGTGGAGCTCACGCGGTTCGGGGCTATCCAGCGCAAGGGCGGCTCCACGGCCAAGGGCACGCCGACCGGCCAATCGGCGCCCGCGAGCCACTCCCGGAGGGCCGCGGCCACATGCGCACCCTCGCCCTCGGCCGTCGCCGGACTCTCCACGGCGTGCAGCACGCTGCCGACGGCGAGTCCTCGGGCAGGCGAACAGAAGCGGCGCTGGTGGCAGCGACCCCGCTGACAGCGCACACCGCCGCGGGGCCACGAACAGCGTGAGCGCCGCTGGACAGAACAGGCTGTGAACACGGCTTGACGTAGGTCATCCAGGTATGTTCGCGACCTTCATCCATCGCGGGCCGTGAGTTCACTCTTGCCTTGCAGGACTGTCCGGGCCACGCAGGCCTGGCGTGTCGGCGTGGCCAGGAGGGTAGAGCTCTCTCGGACGTGCCGTTGGCCCGGGGGTGCATGTGGACGCGCAATTATGGCTGGGCCTGGTGGGCGCGCTGATAGCCGTCGGCGGGTTGTACTACGCGTGGCGTGCATTGGACCAGGCTGTCGTCGGAGAGTCTCGAGCGTCCTTCGTCAAGGAACGGACGGACCTCCGTCAACGGTTCGGGCAGCTGTGTGAGATGGCCGCTGACATGCATGTTCTCGCCCGCCCTTCACTGGAGCGGATCGGCGGTACCTCGTTGCTGTGGGAGGAGAGCATGCGCCCGCCGGCTCCTGTTCCGTTGTCGGCGGTGATGTTGGAATGGCAGGACACGCCGCCTCCCGCCAACCTGCCGTTGCTCCAGGCGGCACGGCGTTGCCTGCCCAAGGAGTCGAAAGCGAACCGTTACGAACGCTATTCGTCGGCCATGGGAGCCCTGGCGCGTCCCACCCTCTTCGAAGATCGCCCGTCCTTTCGCCTTGTGCGGACCGACTGGTCTCATCCGGGAGGGCCTCGTCTGGTCTTCGGCAGCGGTCAGTACTTCGATCTCATCGATCAGAACGAGGCTGTGGCTCACGAACTTGCCGTAGCCACGAGACGGACGCCCGAAGAGAGACCTCCCTGGCGAGCGGTACCAATGCGCAGGCTCCTGGCCGACGATCCGCTTTCGCTCGCGAAACGGGTCGTTCTCCCTGCCGTCGGCACACTGACTCTGCGCCGTACTCCCGATGGCCAGGGCACGTTCTTTCTCCTCTACCGAGGGGCCGGGCAGGTAGCCACGGGAGAAGGCACCTATGGGCCACTCCCCGCCGGCATGGTTCAGCCTGCGTCGTTCTCGCCTCTGGCGCACCGTCGGGACCTGGATCTCTGGCGGACCATCATGCGTGAATACAACGAGGAGTTACTAGGAGCGCCAGAGGCCAAAGGGGACTCGGGCACCGAAGTGGACTACGGGCAGCCTCCGTACAGCTCACTCAATGCTGCTCTGACGGACGGCTCGTTGCGTGTGTGGTGTCTGGGAATGGCGTTGGAGCCTTTGAACCTTGCTGTCTGCCTTCTGACCGTGGCGGTATTCGAAGCGGACACATTCGACAGGATCTTCGCTGAGGCGGTCGAGAGCAACGACGAAGGCCGTGTCATCAGCGGACCACGTTCAAACGGGACCATCACCGGACTGCCGCTCGACGATGCCAGCGTCAACGATCTCCCGTCGAACCGTATGTCGTCTCCCGCCGCAGGGTTGCTCCAACTGGCATTGCAACACAGGGACGTTCTGCTGGCGGCTCCCGATCCTTTCCAAGCATGAAGGGGCTGTCGACAGAGACGGCCGCCTGGGAGGAGCGCGGGTGGCTGGTCAGGGGAAGACGGACAGCGCTGCTGAGTTGTGAGATGAGAGGCTCTGGACGTTCAGTCGAACGCCACAACCAGGCGGACACCGTCATCACCGAAGCGGCCTGCCATGGCCTTCATCACGGCGAAGACATGTGGCCAGTGCGTTTCAGGGCCCAGGACGGCGCCGACGGTCAGCGGTTCGTATGTGCACATCACTTCGTCGGTGGTCCACTCCACGCGGCCTGTCGCGCTGTGCAGGTCCGCGGGTGGCGTGCCTACCGCGGACAGAGTCTCCGGTGGCCAGGAATCGGACACGAGTTGTTGGTGCAGTGTCGATGGCAGCGATTTCGTGCGCCAGGTGAGCCGGCCGATGAACTGATCGGGCGGGGTCGCGAGATCCATCGAAGCGAGCTCCGCCCAGGTGACCCAGGTCGCGCCGTGCAGGTCACCCGCTGCAACCCAGGGCCCCAACTGCGAACGCATCCCGCTCGACAGATCGACGGGAAGGCCGCGCTCCGGTGCGAGTGGTGGGAAGCCCGCGTCATTGCGCACTCCGAAGAGACAGCCGAAGGCCACGCAGTCGGTCTGATCATACAGCGGCCAAAGATCCATGGCGGCTACCCACGGCTCGCCGTCGTAGTAGTCGGTGTCGACGCCGGGGTGACGAAACTCGGTGCCGCCGTGGATGTCGGTACTCACGGTGCGGCACCGTAACAGCGCCGACCTGGACAGACACTCGAGTTTGTCGGCAGGCCAGCAACGGAGGCGGGCCGTGTCCCCGTCGATGCGCAGGATGCAGTCTCTGAAGCAGGCGAACCCGGTGCCGATGACGCCGCGCTCCGGGCAGACGACCAGTGCCTTGGTGCCGGACGTGTCCTGGTCGACCGCGAGCACCGCACCTGTCGTCGCGCTTCTCCCCCTCGAACGCCTTCGTGTCCACTGCCCTCGGCGATCACTGCGCGCCAGCCTGCCGCCGTACCGCGCGCCGCGTCAAGCAATGCCGATCGGGCCGTCGCCCGGCGCTGGCCGTCGTCTGAAACCGCACCGTCCGGGCGACCACCGGGTACGAACTCATGTGCGGAATAGGGCAGGATGAGCGGCTGCACATCCCGAACTTGGAGGTAGCCGGTGAACCGAGCGCTCACCGTGGACGACCTGGTCATCGCCTCAGTCGCGCTGGCAGCGGGCCTGTTGGCCGCGTTCCTGTTGCGCATGCTGCTGCGCTGGCTGGGCAAGCACGCCGACCGCACCCGCTGGAGCGGCGACGACGTCATCGTCGACGCGCTGCGCACGGTGGTGCCGTGGGCGGCGATCGTGGGCGGCGCGGCCTCCGCGGGAGCGGCGCTGCCGCTGACCAGGACGGTCCAGAACCACGTCAACCAGGTGCTGACGGTGGTGCTCATCTTCGTCGTCACGGTGACGGCGGCCCGGGTGATCGCCGGTCTGGTGCGGGCGGTCACCACCTCCCGCTCCGGGGTCGCCGGATCGGCCACGATCTTCGTGAACATCACCCGGGTGCTGGTCCTGGCGATCGGCTTCCTCGTGGTGCTGCAGACGCTGGGCATCTCGATCGCGCCGCTGCTCACCGCCCTGGGCGTGGGCGGTCTGGCGGTCGCGCTGGCGCTGCAGGACACTCTCGCCAACCTCTTCGCGGGCATCCACATCCTCGCCTCGAAGACCGTGCAGCCCGGCGACTACATCCGGCTGAGCAGCGGCGAGGAGGGCTACGTCGAGGACATCAACTGGCGTCAGACGACCGTGCGCGCGCTCTCCAACAATCTGGTCGTCATCCCCAACGGGGAGCTGGCGAAGGCGAACATGACCAACTTCATGCGCCCCGAGCAGAAGTTGACGATCCTCGTCCAGGTCGGTGTCGCCTACGACAGCGACCTGGAGCACGTCGAGCGCGTGACCATGGACGTCATCGCCGAGGTGATGACCCGGGTCGACGGAGCGGTCCCGGATCACGAGCCGGCGATCCGCTTCCACACCTTCGGCGACTCCCGGATCGGCTTCACCGTCATCCTGGGCGTGGGCGAGTTCAGCGACCAGTTCCGCATCAAGCACGAGTTCATCAAGGCCCTGCACAGGCGCTACCGCGAGGAGGGCATCCGCATTCCGGCGCCCGCGCGGACGGTGGCACTGCAGCAGGGTTCGGTGAGCATCCCGCAGCAGCGCGGTCCGCAGGAGACGGCCGTCGAGGCGGGCGAGGTGTCCTCGGCCCGCCTCGACTGAACGACTCCCCGGGGTCGGGGAGTCAACGCCCTCAGAGGGTCGCGGAGTTCTCGTGGTAGTGCCCGCCCCGGCGGCTGTGCGGTGAGGCCAGCGCCGAGTTCACCGGCTTGACCGTCCAGTCCGGGTGGCCGGGCATCCGCGGCGTCTTCGTACCGTAGAGCCAGTCCCTGAGGAAGCCGGACTGGTCCTGGCCGGAGACCTCCGAGGCGACGGCGATGTAGTCCTCCGTCGTCGCCGCGGAGTTGCGGTACCGGTCCAGGAAGCCGCGCTCGATGGCGTGGAAGACGTCCTCACCGACGACCTGGCGCAGCGCGTACAGGACCAGGACGCCGCCCGTGTAGCGCTGGCTGTCGAAGAGGTTGACCGCGTTCGGCGCGGCGACCGGGCCCGAGTCGTGCCGCCACTGGTCGCCGAGGCCGTACGTGTACTTCATACGGTCCTCGAAGGTGCTGTAGCCGAGCGAGTCGGTCCAGCCGCGCTCGTAGCGGTACAGCAGTCCGTAGTAGTCCGCGTGGCCCTCGTTCAGCCACAGATCGGCCCAGTTGGCGGGGCTGACGAGGTTGCCGAACCAGGAGTGGACCAGCTCGTGCATCATGTGCGAGCCGATCTTCTTCTCCTCCTGGAGCAGGAAGTTCGGCTTGTACAGGGTGAGGGTCTGGGTCTCCAGGCCCGTGAAGTCGAAGGCCTTCGGGTCGTCGGAGTTGCAGGGCAGCAGGCCGTACGTCTCGAAGGGGAACGCCCCGAGCCGCTGCTCCAGCCAGTCGACCAGCCCGGGGGTGAGCGCCAGCGCCGGTTCCAGAGCGGCGGCCCGGGCGGTCGGCACGACGTCGCGCAGCGGGAGCCCGTGCGGGCCCTGCCGGTCCTTGACCACGTAGTCGCCGACCGTGATCTGCACCAGCTCGGTGGCCATCGGCTCGCGGGAGCGGTACGAGTACGCGGTGCGGCCGTCGGCGAGGGTCTCGGTGCCGGTGAGCAGGCCGTTCGCGACGCCGCGCAGACCGGCGGGGGCGGTGACGCGGAAGCTGAAGTCCGCCTTGTCCAACGGGTGGTCGTTGCACGGGAAGACCGTGTGCGCCGAGTTCGGCTGCGGGCAGATCGCGAAGCCGTCCGGGGTGACGACCCAGGCGGTGTGCGGGAGGGTCCGGCTCGGATCGGCCCCGTACTCGACGCAGATCGTCACCCGGGCCTTCGCGGGCAGCGGGCGGAGGGGGGTGATGCGGAGCTTCTCGTCCGCCTGCTCGAAGGTGGCGGTGCGGCCGCCGACGCGCACGGAGCGTATGTCCAGGCCGAGGGCGTCCAGGGAGAGCCGGGTGAGCCCCTGGGTGGTGACGATCTTCAGGATCGCGGTGCCGTCGACGAGCTTGGTCGTGGCGTCGTAGGCGAGGTCGAGGTGGTAGGCGGCGACGCGGTAACCGTCGTTGCCGAGGCTCGGGTAGACGGTGTCGCCGAGGGCCTCGGCCCCCGGCGCGCCGGTGTCCCGCGGGGCTGCATGGGCCGTACCCCCGACGGCCATTGCCGCGGCCGTACCGATCAGGGCGGCCGGGGCCGTCACTCTGGTGCGATATCTCATGGTCAGCTTTCGCTCGGGCGGCCGGGTGGTCGGTTCCGGCCGTCGATGATCAGATGCACGATCTACATCCAGGACCAGGAGATCGGCCGTTTGGTTGCACCCCGCTGAGGCATTTCGGGTCCCGGAGTGTGGGACGTGTGGCCGGACCCCTGTCGAGCCCGCCTCGATCAGGAGATATCTTGATGTCGAGCAATGTTGCAGACGTGGAGCGGAGCACCCGGTGACTGACTCGACCATCTTCTATACGCACACTGACGAGGCCCCGGCCCTGGCGACGTATTCCTTCCTGCCGGTGGTCCAGGCGTACGCCTCGCAGGCGGGTGTCGCTGTGGAGACCCGTGACATCTCGCTGGCCGGGCGCATCATCGCCCTGTTCCCGGAGTACCTGACCGAGGACCAGCGGATCCCGGACGCCCTCCACGAGCTGGGCGAGCTGGCCAAGACGCCCGAGGCCAACATCATCAAGCTGCCGAATATCTCGGCGTCGATCCCGCAGCTGAAGGCCGCGATCGCCGAGCTGCAGGGCCAGGGTTACGCGCTGCCGAACTACCCGGACGACCCCAAGACCGACGAGGAGCGGGACGTCCAGGCCCGCTACGACAAGGTCAAGGGCTCCGCCGTGAACCCGGTGCTGCGTGAGGGCAACTCCGACCGGCGCGCCCCCGCCTCGGTCAAGAACTACGCCAAGACCCACCCGCACCGCATGGGCGCCTGGTCCGCGGACTCCCAGACCAACGTGGCGACCATGGGCGAGAACGACTTCCGCTCCACCGAGAAGTCCACGGTGATCTCCGAGGCCGGCGCGCTGCGCATCGAGCTGCTCGGCGAGGACGGCACCACCACGGTGCTGCGCGAGTCCGTACCGGTGCTCGCGGGCGAGGTCGTCGACGCCTCCGTGATGCGCGCCGCCGCGCTCAACGAGTTCCTCGCCGCGCAGGTCGCCCGCGCCAAGGCCGAGGGCGTGCTGTTCTCCGTGCACCTCAAGGCCACGATGATGAAGGTCTCCGACCCGATCGTCTTCGGTCACGTGGTGCGCGCCTTCTTCCCGAAGACCTTCGCGAAGTACGGCGAGACCCTCGCCGCGGCCGGTCTGTCCCCGAACGACGGTCTGGGCGGCATCTACAAGGGCCTGGAGGCCCTGCCGGAGGGTGCCGAGATCAAGGCCTCCTTCGACGCCGAGCTCGCCGAGGGCCCGGCCCTTGCGATGGTCGACTCCGACAAGGGCATCACCAACCTGCACGTGCCGTCCGACGTGATCGTCGACGCCTCGATGCCGGCCATGATCCGCACCTCCGGCCACATGTGGGGCCCGGACGGCCAGGAGGCCGACACCCTCGCGGTCCTGCCGGACTCCTCCTACTCCGGCGTCTACCAGGCCGTCATCGACGACTGCCGTGCCAACGGCGCCTACGACCCCGCCACCATGGGCTCGGTCCCGAACGTCGGCCTGATGGCGCAGAAGGCCGAGGAGTACGGCTCCCACGACAAGACCTTCGAGATCAAGAAGGCCGGCACGGTCCGTCTGGTCGACCAGGCCGGCAATGTCGTCCTGGAGCAGCCGGTCGCCCCCGGCGACATCTTCCGCGCCTGCCAGACCAAGGACGCGCCGATCCGCGACTGGGTGAAGCTGGCCGTCACCCGCGCCCGCGCCACCGGCGACCCGGCGGTGTTCTGGCTGGACGAGACCCGCGGCCACGACGCCGTGATCATCGAGAAGGTCAAGCAGTACCTGCCGGAGCACGACACCGAGGGCCTGGACATCCGTATCCTCGCCCCGGTCGAGGCGACCAAGCTGTCGATCGAGCGCATCCGCCGCGGCGAGAACACGATCTCGGTGACCGGCAACGTGCTGCGTGACTACCTCACCGACCTCTTCCCCATCCTGGAGCTCGGCACCAGCGCCAAGATGCTGTCGGTCGTCCCGCTGATGGCGGGCGGCGGCCTGTTCGAGACGGGCGCCGGCGGCTCCGCGCCGAAGCACGTCCAGCAGCTGGTCAAGGAGAACTACCTGCGCTGGGACTCGCTGGGCGAGTTCTTCGCGCTGGTGCCGTCCCTGGAGCAGTACGCCACGGCCACCGGCAACACCCGCGCCAAGGTCCTGGCCGACACCCTCGACCGCGCCACGGCGACCTTCCTCAACGAGGACAAGTCCCCGACCCGCCGCGTCGGCGGCATCGACAACCGCGGCAGCCACTTCTACCTGTCCCTTTACTGGGCGCAGGAGCTGGCGGCGCAGACCGACGACGCGGACCTGGCGAAGGCCTTCGCCCCGCTCGCGGAGACGCTCACCGCCAACGAGCAGAAGATCGTCGAGGAGCTGCTCGCCGTCCAGGGCAAGCCGGCCGACATCGGCGGCTACTACCAGCCGGACCCGGCGAAGGCCGCCGCGGTCATGCGCCCCTCGGCCACCTGGAACGCGGCGCTGGCGTCCCTGAGCTGACGCCCGGGCCCGACGGGCCCGTGAGGTTCCCCGCCCCGGCAGGCATCCCGCCTGCCGGGGCGGACCCGTCCCGTGCGCCGGCCACCCCGGCCGCCCGCGGCGTGAACGGCTGAGCGCCAGCGGTGAGTTGACGGGCCGTCACCCACCCTGGTGCGGTCAGGTGCGCGTTCGGCCTCGCCTCATGCCCCGATCTCCGCCTCACCCACGCCGGCGCGCTCAGGTCCCTGGAGGACACCCGCCTGGTCATGGAGGAGGCGGCCCGGGGACTGGAGGGCACAGAGGCGCGCAGCGCCATGGGGCAGGCCTACACCCGGCTGATCACGGAGCGGCCCGACCGGCTGGCATGCAACTCCAGTCCTACGTCACCGTGGCCGCCGCCGAGGCCGCGGGCGACCACACCTTCGGCGAGGAGATCCGGGCCGCCTGGACCAGGCTCTGGGAGACGGCGCACGCGCCATTGGGTGCCGACACCACCGAGACCTCGGCCTTCATGGCCTGCGGGATGCTGCTGGGCGCCCTGACGACGATGGGGTTTCCGCCCGGCCACCGGGTGTGGGAATGGGTCGGCTCGGCCCTCAAACCTCCGGCTGTGACTCCGAGTCCGACCACCGGGCCATGGTGAACGCCACCAACGGCCTACCACGGCAGGCGACCGACGGCCCGGCTCGGTCTACTGATCAGAAGGAGAGCGAACAGAGTCGGAGGAGGCCGTCAGATGGCTGTTGTGATGTCCCTGACCTGGGCAGGGGTCACGCCCCAGCAGTACGACACCGTCCGGCAACTGGTCGACTGGGAGCAGGACCAACCGGACGGCGCCGTCCTGCACGTGGCCTGGTTCGACGGAGGCGCGCTGCACGTCACCGACGTATGGAATGCCCAGTCCGACTTCGAGCGGTTCTTCGCCGGACGGCTGGCGCCCGCCGTCAAGGAAGCCGGCATCTCCGGCGAGCCGGAGTCCACGTTCTCGCCGCTCCACCGGCGTTTCGTGGCCTCGGGGGTCAGCGGCGGCGGCTGAGGCACGCCCAGCCGGTCCCCGAACAGGGGCTGACGGTTCACCACTCCCGGGTGGCGATCAACTTCTCCGCGTCCGCGCCCTCGAAGCCGTAGGCCTGGGCGATGAACCAGAAGTCGCCGCCGATCTCCTCCCGTGCCACGGTCTCGATCTCGCTTCCCGCCGCGTCGAACTCCGCCTCCAGGACGTTGAACTCCTCCGTGGCCGCCTGCGTCAGGACATAGAGCGCGGCGAGGTCGGCGGGCCGCTCGGCCTCGATGCGCTCGCACAGGGCCAGCAGGATCGCCTTGCCGCGGTCCAGCACCTGGTCGGGAAAGTAGTCGTCCTCGTACAGCACTTCCAGAAAGGCGTGCTTGGCGACCTGCTGATTGGTGATGCGCATGCCGCTCCCCCACCGGTGCTCGTTGAACGAAGCTCGGCCACACCGTATACGCTTCGCGGACGCACGGAAATCACGCGGCGACCGGTGGCAGGCTCCTGGCAGGCTGTGGCCATGGAGTTCTTCTGTTACCACCGTGACCGGCCCGGTTCCCTCGGCCTGCGTGAGGAGTTGGTTGAGGAGCACTGGTCCTACATGGACCGGTATGCGGCGCAGCTGATCGCCCGCGGCCCGACCTTCGCCGACGGCGGCGAGACGCCCTCCGGGAGTGTGCACATCGTCGACCTGCCCGATGCCGCAGCCGCTCGCGCGTTCGCCTTCGACGAGCCCAACTACCAGGCCGGGGTGTACCGGGACGTGCTGCTGCGGCGGTGGCGGAATCTGCTGGGGCGCACCATGTGGGAGTTTCCCGGTGGGGCGAGCGGCGGAGAGCGGTATCTCGTAGTCGGCCTCGGTTCCGGACCGGCGGCCGACCTCGAAGTGCCCGCCGACCAGGCCGAGTTGATCGCGTACGGGCCACTTTTGTCCGACGACGGCGTCACCTGGCTCGGTACGGCTGCGCTGCTGCGGGCTCCGAACCCGGACAAAGCCCGCGCCGTCCTCACCGCGGAGCGCTACGCAGACATCGAGGTCCACGACTGGGAATTCGGAGGACGGCGCTGATGAACGCCGCCGTACCGTCACCCTCCTTCGCGTTGCTGCCCGGCGCGGCCCGCTCCCCCGTCATCCTGCATGTGCCGCACTCGGCGCGGGAGATCCCCCCCGAGGTGCGGGCGGCGATCTTGCTGCACGGCCCCGCGCTGGAGCGGGAGTTGGACCACATCACCGACGCGCACACCGCGGAGCTCGCCGCGGCGGCGGCCGAGCTGGCAGGAGTCGCTCCCTGGCGGTTCGTGAACCGGCTCTCCCGGCTGGTCGTCGATCCGGAGCGCTTCCCCGACGAGCGGGAGGAGATGCTCGCCGTCGGGATGGGCGCCGTGTACACGCGAACCACGCACCGCCAGGCGCTACGGAGCGACGACACCGATCCCACGCCGCTGATCGAGCGGTACTTCAGGCCGTACGCGCAGGCCGTCACGGAGGCGGTGGCCGACCGGCTGTCCGTCACCGGGCGGGCCGTGATCGTCGACGTCCACTCGTACCCGAGCGCGCCGCTCCCCTACGAGCTGCACGCGGACGGCCCCCGGCCGCCGGTCTGCCTCGGCACCGACTCCTTCCACACCCCGCCGGAGCTGGCGGCAGCGGCACGGGAGGCGTTCGCGGCGTGCGGGAAGACAGGGCTGGACAGCCCGTTCAGTGGGACGTATGTGCCGTTGGAGTTCTACGGGAAGGATCCGCGGGTGAGCGCCCTGATGGTGGAGATCCGCCGGGACACGTACATGACCGAGCCGGGCGGGCCCGCCGGACCCGGGCTGACCCGTCTGGCGGAGGCGCTGGCCGCGCTCGTCGACGCCGTGACGGCCTGAAGCACAGGTTCCCACCCTCCGGCTGGAGCACTTCCGCGCGACAGGCGCCCGGGCCGCGGTGAGGGTGGAGGGCATGACTGAGGAGACCACCACGCTGACGGAGCAGGTACCGCCCCCGGTAAGGGAGTGGCCCGCGCACGACCTGGCCGGGACGGAGTTCGACCCGGTGCTCGCGGACCTCATGCGCGAGGGTCCGCTCACCCGTATCCGGCTGCCGCACGGCGAGGGCTGGGCGTGGCTGGCCACCCGCTACGACGACGTGAAGCTGATCACCAACGATCCGCGGTTCAGCCGCACGGAGGTCACCCACCGTCAGGTGACCCGGCTCGCCCCCAACTTCGCCCCCCGGCCGGGCTCGCTCGCCTGGGCCGACCAGCCCGACCACAACCGGCTGCGCAAGCCCGTCGCGGGCGCCTTCACGGTGGGCGCGATGAAGCGGCTGCGGCCCCGCGCGCAGCAGATCCTCGACGAGCTGCTCGACGGGGTCGTACGCGACGGGCCCCCGGCCGATCTCGTCGAGCGGGTCCTCGAACCCTTCCCGATCACCGTGGTCAGCGAGGTGATGGGGGTGCCCGCCGAGGACCGGGAACAGGTGCATGCCTGGACGCGGCAGATCATCTCCACCTCCGGCGGGTCCGAGGCCGCCGATCGTGCCAAGAAGGGCATGTACGGGTGGATCACCGACACCATCCGGGCGCGGGCCCACAGCACGGCCGAGGACGTGTACGCGTTGCTCGGCGGCGCCGTCGGCCGCGGCGAGATCAGCGAGGAGGAGGCCGTCGGCCTCGCCGGGCCCCTGCAGATCGGCGGCGAGGCCGTCACCCACAACTGCGGGCAGATGCTGTTCCTGCTGCTCACCCGGCCGGAGTTGAGGGAGCGGATGCGAGAGCCGCAGGCGCGCGGGCGGGTGCTGGACGAGCTGCTGCGCTACATCCCGCACCGCACCTCGGTCGGCCTGGCCCGCATCGCCCTTGAGGACGTCGAGCTGCACGGCCACCGCATCAGCGCAGGCGACCCGGTGTACGTCTCCTACCTGGCCGCCAACCGCGACCCGGACGTCTTCCCGGACCCGGACCGGATCGACCCCGACCGAGACCCCAACCCTCATGTGGCGTTCGGCAACGGCGCGCACTACTGCACCGGTGCCGTGCTCGCCCGTCTCCAGACCGAACTGCTCGTCGACACCGTGCTGGAGCGGCTGCCGGGCCTGCGCCTCGCGGTCCCCGCCGACCAGGTCGTCTGGCGCCGCAAGACCATGATCCGCGGGCCGCAGACCCTGCCCGTCACCTGGTGAGGGCAGGGTCCCGCGTCAGGCCGTCACCCAGTCCGTGACGAGCACTCCCTCGCCGGTCCGCAGCCGTAGCGCGAAGGGACCGGCGGGGGGTTCGTCGTAGGTGAAGCGCCCCATGTCGTCGGTGGTCAGCGGCGAGCCTGCCTGCGGGCCGCTGAGCACCTCGATGCCGGCCGTCTGCGGCGGCAGCACCTGTCCCATCAGCCCCTGTGCGGTCAGTTCGATGTCGACGGTCACCCCGCCCGCGTGGAACGTGAGCATCCGCGGCACGTCCGTCGCTCCCCTGACGGGGATGGCGTCGACCACCGAGTCGAAGGTCAGCTCGGCGATGCGGGCGTCGAGGTCGTGCAGTGCGAAGGCCTCGACGGCGATCTGCCGCAGCTGGGCCGGCACCGGGTCCAGGATGGCCGCAGCCCTGCGGAGTTCCTCCTCCAACAGGTCGTACGCCACCTCGTCGATGCCGTCGATGCCGTCGATGTCGTCCAGGTCGTCGAAGTCGTCGTTGTGGTTGGCGTTGTTCCCGTTGTTGCCGTCGTTCATGTCGGTCACACCGCTCCCCGTGCTTCCAGTCGTGCCCGCAGGCGCCGCAGACAGCGCTGGCGGAGCGGTCCGATGCTGCCCACGGCGATGCCCAGCGCCGCGGACACCTCCTGGTAGCTGGGCGGCGGCGAGGCCATCAGGACGCGCAGCAACTGCCTGCAGCGATCGCCGAGTTCCGCGAACTCCTGCCACAGGTGCCGGATGCGCTCGGTCTCGGCGGCCGCCTCCTCCAGGTCGAGGAACGACTGCTCGGGCGTACGGTCCTCACTGACCCGGTCGAGCAGCTGCGGATCGTCCGTCGGGGTCAGCCGCCTTAAGCTCTTGAGGACCTTCAGGGACTCGTGGCGCGCTGTGCTCGCCAGCCACGACCCGGCCTTGTCGGGTTCGCGGATGCGCCCCAGGTGCTGGGCGAAGCGGAACCACACCGTCTGGTACACCTCGTGCGCGTCGGCGTCGGAGAGCCGGTGCGCGCGCACGACGGACCACACCAGTGGGCTCAGCCCCTCCACGAGCGCCTTCCAGGCCGCCGCGTCGCCGTCGACGGCGGACTGGACCAACGCGCCGACATCTGCTCGGTCCACGGCCCCACCCCTCGTGTACGGCAAGTCATCGTACGCCGTGGAGGGGACCGTTCCGGACCTCATGCGAGAGGTGCCAACCGCGTGACGGGCGTGGGGTGCCATGTCGGCGGACGCAGCGCCGGCACATGCGCCCCGCGCACCTCCGCGTACGCCCCGGTCTCCGCGAGGAGCTTCGTGCGGGCGGCGCGCGCATCGGCCAGCTTGTTGGCCGTCATGTAGGCGACGACCATGCCCGCGGCGACCGGGGCGGCGAACGACGTGCCGCTCCAGTGGGCGTAGCCCTCGAACATCACCTGGTCCGCCTTGCCTGCGGTGGGGGTTCCCGTCGTGCTCAGCACGCCGGTGTGCCGCGGGTACTGGCAGGTGCACGCGTACGTGAAGTGGTACCGGCACTCGTCGTAGGTGGAGTGCTGATAGAGGTACGGCACGGGTGCGTCGAAGCCGGTCAGCGTGCTGGTCAGCCGCTCTCCGGGAGCGTAGGCCTTCACCCAGGAGCCGTAGTTGGAGAAGCAGGCGCCGAACTCGCCGTCGCTGCGCAGCGCTCCGACCGACAGCACGGTGTCCTCGTAGTCCGGCAGGTCGGCGTAGGCGGCGGGCCAGAACTTCGACGCGCTGGAGTTGTTGCCGGCCGCGGCGACCAGCAGGGTGCGCTGCTGCCGCAGTTCCTGCATGAAGCTCTGCACACCGAGCAGACCGTCGTCGCGGCCGCCCGCGGTGCCGGCGGAGAGGCTGATGACATCAGGCCAGCCGTGCTCGTCGACGGCGTCGAAGAGCCGCTGCCCGAACTGGTCCTCCAGGATCGCGCCCGCGTCGTTGAGGGTGTTGCGCACAGTGATGTTCGTGTTGGGTGCGACGGCCGCGAGGACACCCGCGATGAACGTGCCGTGGCCGACGTACTGCAGCAGGTTGCCCTGGGCGTCGGTCTCGGTGCCGTGCAGGTCGCCCTGGACGTGGGCGAGCAGCGGGACCATACCGTGGTCGTGGGTGAGACCGTTGTCGATGACGAGGACGCCGACGGCGGTGTCCGCGTCGTAGCCGGCCTCGGCCGCGGCCGGGTTGGTGCCCTGGGTGAGCGGGGCGGGCACGGGCTCGTCGCCGGGACAGGAGTTGACCGCGATCGACACCACGTGGTTGCGGCTGACCAGCCGGCGCCGGGCGCGCCCCTCGTGCTCGCGCATGGCCCGCAGGGCGTGCGCGACCGCGCGGTCGCCGCGCCGGTCGCCATGGCCGGGGTCGCCGACCTGGATACGGGTGATGCCCGAGCGGTTGGTCTCCGGGCCGACCCGCCGCACATGGTCGGCGGTCAGTCCGGTCGCCTCGGTGAAGTGGCCGCGCACGGTGTCCTCGACGAGCCGCGCCTCCTCACCGTCGCGGGCCAGGACCACGCCCTTCTCATAGATGAACTCCGCTGCGTCGTCGGGTCCCATCGCCAGGGCGACGTCGGGCATCGAACGCTGGATCTGGTCGAACTGCTCGTGGAATCGCTGAGGTGCCATGGCGTGTCCTCCCCCTTGAGGCGACAGTCGTCAATCAGAGTCGCCGAGCCGTCTATTGATACAGCGCCAAACCGGTGTGGGGCGCAACCACGGGCCACTACCATCCTTTGAGTGACAGCGGGAAGCGACTCGGTTCTCGAACTGCTGCCGATGGTGTTCGCCGACCCGGGCGAGGCTCTGGCGCGGGCACAGGCCGTGCTGGACAGCGATCCGACGCCGTGGCGCGCTTCCGTCGCGCATCAGGTGATCGGCATCTGGCAGCGGGACTGGGGCGACATGCGGATCGCGCTGCACCATCTGCGTCGCGCCCGCGATCTGGCGGCGCGCGCCCAGGCGCCCGACCGGGAGGGCGACATCCTGGCCACCCTCGGCGTGGCGCTGGTGCACTCCGGCCGCACCCGCCAGGGCCTGGAGGCCCTGGAGCGGGGTGTCGCCGTGAGCAGCGGGCACACCCGCGCGCGGGTCCTGTTCCGGCGGGCCTACGCCTCCTGGGTGCTGGGCCGGCACCGGGAGGCGCTGGAGGACGTACGCAAGGCGATTCCGGTGCTTCGGCAGGCGGACGACGTCATCTGGACGGCACGGGCGCTGACCCTGCGCGCCACGGTGCATCTGGCGCTCGGCGCGGTGGACCGGGCGGAGGCGGACTTCACCGCCGCGCATGCGCAGTGGGACACCACCGGCCAGGAGCACGACAAGGCCGACGTGGTGGAGAGCCGGGGACTTGCCGCGTTCCGGTCGGGCGACATCCCCCTCGCGCTGCGGCTGCTGGACGAGGCCGAGGAGCGCTACGCCAAGCTCGGCACGCCGTCGTTCATGCTCTACATCCGGCGCTGCGAGGTCCTGATGGCCGCCGGGCTCGCCCCGGAGGCGCTCGCCGAGGCCGACACGGCCATACGGGCGCTCGACGGCATCGGCGGGCAGTCCACCCGCAAGGCGGAGCTGCTGCTGGTCGCGGCCCGCGCGGCCCGTCTGGCGGGCGATCCGCACACCGCGATCGCACGCGCGGCGCTGGCCGTGCGGCTGTTCGCCGGGCAGCGGCGCACCTGGTGGGAGACGCATGCCCGACTGGTGCTGATCGAGGCGCGGGTGGCCACAGGGCGCCGCTCGGGACGCCTGGTCGCGGATGCGGCGGCGGTGGCCGAACGGCTCGCCTCGTTCGGCGCGCCGGCCGCCCCGGAGGCCTCGCTGCTCGCCGGCCGGATCGCGCTCGGTCTCGGCTGGACGGCGGACGCGGAACGGCATCTGGCCGTCGCCGCCCGCAGTCGGCACAGCGGGCCGCCGCTGGCGCGGATGACGGGCTGGGCCGCGCAGGCGCTGCGCGCGCGGGCCGCGGGATCCGGCCGGGGCGTCCTGGAAGCGTGCCGGCGCGGCCTCGACGTGCTCGACGACCATCGGATGACGCTGGGCGCCTCCGAGCTGCGGGCCCGCGCCACCGAACAGGGCGCGGAGCTGGCCGCGATGGCCCAGCAGGCCAGCCTCGACTCGGGCAGCCCGCGCCGACTGCTGATGTGGAGCGAACGCTGGCGGGCCACCGTCCTGTCCACGCCGCCCACCCGGCCGCCCGCCGACCCGGCCCTGCTCGGCAATCTGACCGCGTTCCGGGAGATCGCCGCCCGCGCGGAGGAGGCCCGCAGCGACGGCCGCCCGATCCCCACCCTGGAGCGTGAACAGCGGCGTCTGGAGCGGGAGATCCGCTCCCGGACCCTGCACATGCGCGGCGACGCGCCCGGCACCGAGGACCGCTTCAGGCCCGGCCGGCTGCTCGAACGGCTGGGCGAGGTGCGGCTGGTGGAGCTCGCCGTGCTCGACGGGCGGGTCCAGGTGCTGCTGTGCGGGCAGGGGCGGGTGCGGCGGTTCGAGGCGGGGCTGCTCGCCGACGCCGAGACCGAGGCCGAGCATGTGCAAGCCGGGCTTCGGCGGCTGGCCCACCCGGGCGCCGAAGCCCGCCTTCCGGTGGTCGAGGCCATGGGCCGCCGCCTGGAGGAGCTGCTGCTCGGCCCGGCCGCCGCCCACCTGGGCTCGGGCCCGGTGGTGGTCGTGCCGCCAGGCCGGCTGCACCGCGTGCCGTGGGCGCTGCTGCCCTCGCTTCGGGAACGGGTGCTGAGCGTGTCGCCGTCGGCGAGCAGCTGGCTGCGCGCCCACGAGACGGAGCCGCCGCCCGGGGGCCGCCACGTCCTGGTCCGCGGGCCGGGCCTCGCCACCGGCGGCGCGGAAGTGCCCGAACTCGCCGACCGCTACGGCAGACCGACCCTCCTGGAACACGACGACGCACGCGTGCCGCGCGTCCTGGAGGAACTGGACGGCGCCGCGCTGGCCCACATCGCCGCACACGGCACCTTCCGCGCCGACAGCCCCCTGTTCTCCGCGCTGCGGATGGCCGACGGCCCGCTCATCGTCCACGACTTCGAACGCCTGGACCGCAGCCCGTACCGGATCATCCTGTCCAGCTGCGACACCGCCCGCTTCGCCTCGGTCGGCGCGGACGAACTCCTCGGCCTGGTCACCGCCCTCCTTCCGCTCGGCACAGCCGGAGTGCTGGCCAGCAGCGCACCCGTCAACGACCACGCCGTGGTGCCGCTGATGCTCGCCCTGCACAAGGGCCTGAGCGCGGGCCTGTCCCTGGCCGAGGCCCTGCGCGACGCGCGCGCCTCACTGCCGGGGGATGCACTGCATCAGGCGACGGGGTGGGCGTTCACGGCGTTCGGGGCCGCCTGAACCGGCGGCGTGCGGGGGCGAGTTCTGTACTCGGCAGCCCAGGACGACAATCACGGAATGATCACCCTCCTTACACATCCTTCACATGTCGCCTTGTGGGGCACTACGGTCACTCCACCAGAAACACCCAGGGGGGACGAGATGACCAACCCGTACACGGCACCCATACCGCCGGCGCCACGCCCGCCGGACATCCGTCCGCTGCGCAAGCGCAAGCGCGTCTGGCTCGGCGGCGCGGGCCTCCTCTTCGCGGGCGCGCTCATCGCCTCCCCCGCGAACGACGGCAAGCAGCCCGTCGAGGCCAAGGTCAAGCCCGCGACGACGATCACGGCGACCGTGACGGCCACACCCGAGCCCGGCCCGACGGTCACCGAAACCCTCAAGGCCAAGGCCAAGCCCGGCCCCACGGTCACCGTCACCAGAACGGCCGCCGCCCAAGCCGCCGGGACGGGCAGCAACACCAGCAGCAACAGCGGCAGCAGCAGCCAGGACAGCGTGGCCACCTGCTCGATCAAGTCCAACTCGGGCAACTGCTACTCGGCGGGACAGTTCTGCCGCAACAGCGACCACGGGGCCGTCACCACCACCGCCGGCGGCACGCCGATCAAGTGCACGTACAGCTCGAACGCGTGGCGCTGGAAGTACGCCTGACGGGACACGCCCGGCGCTCCCGGCAGCGGTCGGCGGCCTGACCCCTCCCCCGAATACTGGGGGTCAGACCGCCGGTTCATGGGCGTGGCTCAGGCCGGCTGCGTGTCCGGCAGCTCGACGAGCCACGGCAGTGCACCCCGGTCGCTCGCACCGAGCCGGGCGTAGGCGCTGTAGAGGTGGTTGCCGACGGTGCGGATGGACAGCGTCAGCTGTTCCGCGATCTGTCGGTTGCTCAGGCCCGCGGCCGCCAGGGTGACGATCTGCCGCTGGCGGGCGGTCAGTTCACCCAGGACCAGCCCAGACAGGGCCGGGGTCCGGGCGCCCTGGCAGCGGCGGGCGAGGGCGACGGCACGCGTGCGTGAGGTGCGTGCGGCGCGCGGGTCGCGGTGCGCGCGTACGGCCTGTGCGTGCGCCTCGGCGGCGAACAGCAGGAACCCGCGCCCCTCCAGTGCCTCCGCGGCCCGGTCCAGCGCCGGACCGTCCCCACGGGCCAGCGCCTCGGCATGCAGGGCGAACACACCGTCGGCGGGGAGGCGTTCGGCGACCTTCTCGGGGGCGCCGAGGCGTACGGCGTCGTAGAGGGCGAGCGCGCTGTCCGAGCCGCCGGCCATAGGGTCGCCGCCGTCGTCGTACCGCTGCACCATGCCGTCGGTGGCGTCGCCGATCGCCGCGAGCGCCCCGTCCAGGTCCCCGCGGGCCGCGATCAGCCATGCGGAGGGCTCGTCCAGGTCCGGGCTGCCCGCCATGGCTTCCCGGGCGGTCGCCGCGTCCCCGGACTGCGCGGCGGCCAGGGCGAGTTCGGTGCGGCAGGGCGCATCCCCCACAGCGCCCCGCAGCCCTTCCCTCGCCCAGGCCGCCGCCTCCCGCAGCTCCCCCCGAAGCCGCGAGAACCGCGCCCGTACGGCCGCGTACCCGGCGGGCACGAGGGCGCCCTCCTGTACGAGCCACTCCCCCACGGGCGTCGGCAGCGGCCGTACGTCCGCCTGCTCGATCCGGCGGGTCAGCACGGCCGACTCGGCGGCGAGGGCCGCGGCGCACTGGGCCGGTGTGCGGGCCAGCCGCCTCGCCCGTAGCCTGCCGGCCGCGGCGCGCAGCACCGGTCCGTGCAGGGGGTGGGCGAGGCGGACGGCGCCCTGGTCCCCCTGGTCGTCGATGCGGATGACGCCGTCGGCCTCGAGGTCTTCAAGGATCCGCAGGTCGAAGTCGTCCATGTGCAGGGGAAGGGGCTCTGCGAAGGCCAGGCGTTCGAGCGTCTTGCGTTCCTCGGGGCAGGGACGTTCCAGGAGCTCCGCGGTGCGCCGACGGACGGCTGGCGTCACCGGCACCGGGCCCCGCCACGCCCATTCCTCCGAGTCCGGGAGGAGACGGGTCAGCAGGCCACCCGCGCGCACCGCGGCCACCAGTTCGCGCAGCAGCCGCAGATCTCCCTGGCACAGGTGGTGGAGGCGGTTCAGGGTGAGTGGCTCCATGCTGCCTCCGACGCCCGCCGCGAGGAGCTGTTCGGTGTCCTCGCGGGGCAGCGGCTCCAGGGCGAGGCGCGGCAGCAACTCACCGGTCCACAGCCGGGAGATCGCCCCGGGGCACGGGCCGCCGTCGGCGGCGACGACGACCAGGCGGGTGCGGCCGTGCACGGCCAGCTGGTGCACGAGGGCGGCCGAGGCGTCGTCGAGCAGATGCGCGTCGTCGACCACCAGCAGCCGTACCCCGGACAGGAGTTGGACGGCGCGGTGCAGGGAGACCGCCTCGGGCAGCAGATGGGCGAACGCGGCGAAGGGGATGTGCCTGGTCTCGGGTGTCCCGGCCGCCCGGACGAGGTCGCTGCCCCGTACGGCCTCGGTGACCAGCCGGGTCTTGCCGCAACCGGCCGGGCCGGTCACCACGATGCCGTGCCGGCCTGCGGTCAGGGAGCGGCGGATCAGCTCGAGCTCGTCCTCACGTCCGGTGAACTGCCAGGGCAGTTCAAGGGCCTTCGCGTCGCGTTCGAAAGTCGTCACGGGAGTATGAGCGCGAGTACTCAACCCTGATACAGGGTGACTTGAGTAGCCCCCGACTCAGGCGCCTGTGACCCTGGCCACGGCAACCTGTGCGCATGACCGGACGCTACTGCTCCCTCGCGCAGCAGTCGGCCCCCGCTTTCACACCGGGGCTGACCGCCGAGCGGCTCAGTGCGCTCATCGGCGGACGGTCGATGTGGGTCAACGGCACCGTGCTGCACTACTGGTTCTTCGACGGCGACAACGACGGGTCGGTCATTCCCGTACCCGGAACCGGTCAGTCCCGCCGGGTGTCGTGGGTCGGTGCCAAGGAGCAGCGGGACGTGGTGCGCGAGTGCTTCCAGGAGTGGCAGGGCCTCGGCATCGGCGTGTCCTTCGTCGAGGTCGGCGACCGCTCGGAGGCCGAGCTGCGCATCGGGTTCCAGCTCGGTGACGGCTCCTGGTCGATGGTGGGCAAGGACTGTCTGCAGGCCGGGCAGAACGAACGGACCATGAACTTCGGCTGGGACCTGACCGCGCCCGGGGAGCGCGGGACCGCCCTGCACGAGATCGGGCACGCCCTCGGCATGCTGCACGAGCACCAGAGCCCGTTCGCCGGCATCCACTGGGACGACGAGGCCGTCTACGCCGATCTGGCGGGCCCGCCGAACTTCTGGAGCCGGGACAGGACGTACTTCAACATCCTGCGCAAGCTCGACCCGGACGAGGTCAACGGCTCCGTCTGGGACCCGCAGTCGATCATGGAGTATCCGTTCTCGGACGGGCTGATCCTGGAGCCGGAGCAGTTCCGCGGGGGCCTGCACCCGCCCGGCACGCTCTCGCCGGCCGACAAGGAGTTCGTGCTGCGCTGGTACCCGCCGGCCGACGTGCCGAGGCCGCCCGCGCTGGTGCCCTTCCGCTCCGCGCCGCTGGGCCTCGGCGCCGGCGAGCAGGCCGACTTCACCGTCGATCCGCCGGAGACCCGCGAGTACACCATCGGCACCTTCGGCGCGAGCGACTGCGTCGTCGTGGTCTTCGAGGAACGGGACGGGGAGCCCCGCTACCTCGCCGGCCGGGACGACGGCGGAGCACCGCACAACGCCACCATCAAGGCCCGGCTCGTCAAGGGCCGCCGCTACTTTGTCCGAGTACGTCTGTACTCCGCGTGGGGTCCGGGGGAAACAGCGGTCATGTGCTGGTGACAGCACAGATCCGCGCCCACGCGGTCAGCCGGCCCACAGTCCGGCGCCGGGGGAGCGGTCGGGGAACGGTACCTTCGGGGGAGGGAACCGTTCCCCGATCCATGTCCGGGGTCGCTGCCGCAAGGAACCGTTCCGGGGCGATGTCGGTGGTGGCATGTGAGCGGACTCGCGCAGGCGCTCGCCGAAGCGCTGGAGCCGGAGAGCGGCTGGTACGCGGACTTCACCGCGGAGGACGAGCGCGTGGTCGTCCTGGCCGGGAAGGCCACGCGGCGGCAGTCGCACATCGGATCGGTCGGTATCGGCGCGGCGGGGCGCACCGAAGCGATCGCGTACGGGCGCTCGGCGGGGACTCCCGAGCGTCAGCTCGACTGGAAGGAGTGACCCGGGCCGGGGTCAGTCGCCGCCCTTGTCCACCGCCGCGTCCAGGAGGGGGCCCAGTTCCCGGGACACGCTCGTCAGGGCGCGGACGTTCTGCTCGGCCCGGGCGATGAGGATCGCCCCCTCCAGTGCTCCGATCATGAGCGTGGCGAGCGCCCCGGCCCGGTCTTCGGGTACGCCCATGTCCGTCAGGGCCCGGGCGGCCGAGCCGGTCCACGTGCCGAACGCGGCGGCCGCCGCCTCCCGTGTCGAGGCGGTGGAATCGGCGCAGTCCACCGTGGCTGCGGCCACCGGGCAGCCGCCCGCGAATCCGGCGCTCTCGTACTCGTCGGTCCACTGGCGCACCATCTCGGCGAACAGCCCGCCGGGTGTCGGCGTGGGCAGCGCGGCGAGGAAGCGGTCGATGCGGTTGCCGGCGTATCTCCCGGCCCAGCCCACCGCCTCGTTGACGAGCTGCTCCTTGCCGCCGGGGAAGTAGTGCTGGAGGGAGCCGCGCGGCGCCTGGGCGTACGCGGCGACCTCCCGCATCCCCGTGGAGGCGACCCCGTCGCGCCGGATGAGCTGGGCCGCACCGAAGACCATCCGCTCCCGTGGTCCACGCCGCGGCGCCCCTGCGGCCGTCATCCCCGGTCTCCTCCCATCCTCTCCATGCCTCGATGACTCCCTGCACTCTATGACCGCCGTCATAGTGCGGGCTACTATGACCGCTGTCATAGCCGAGCCGGCGCACTCGGTCTCCGCGTCGGCCGGATCGGTATCAGCCAGGGCGGTGGGACATCGTGTACGTGGGTTTCATCGGCCTCGGGGTCATGGGGCAGCCCATGGCGCTCAACCTCGCCCGCGCCGGGACACCTCTGATCGTCTTCAACCGCACACCGGCCCGGTGCGAGCCCCTGCGTGCCGCCGGAGCCGAGATCGCGGCCGGGCCCGTCAAGGTCTTCGACCGGGCGGAGACGGTGATCCTCATGCTGGCCGACGAGAGCGCCGTCGACGCGGTCCTGGGGTGCGGCACCCCGGATTTCGCCGCGCGGATCGCCGGGCGCACGGTCGTCCATATGGGCACGACCTCGCCGGAGTACTCGGCCGGGCTGCGGGAGGCCGTCCACGGCGTGGGCGGGCGTTACGTCGAGGCCCCGGTCTCCGGGTCCCGGGTCCCGGCGGAGCAGGGGCAGCTGGTGGCGATGCTGGCGGGGGACGACGAGGCCGTGGAGGCCGTACGGCCCCTGCTGGCCCCCATGTGCCGGGAGACGTTCGCCTGCGGGCCTGTGCCGGGCGCGCTGCTGATGAAGTTCTCGGTCAACCTGTTCCTGATCACGCTGGTCACCGGGCTGACCGAGGCTTTTCACTTCGCCGACCGGCATGGCCTCGACCCGCGGCTGCTGCGGGATGTCCTGGACGCGGGCCCGATGGCCAGCGCCGTCTCCCGGATGAAGGCACCCAAACTGCTGGACCGTGACTTCGCCGTCCAGGCGGCGGCCGCGGACGTCCTCAAGAACAACCGGCTGATCGCGGCGGCCGCCCGCAAGGCCGGTCTCGCCTCCCCTCTGCTCGACGTCTGCCACACCCTGTTCGGCGAAACCGTGGCGCAGGGCCATGGGGACGAGGACATGGTGGCCGTACTGCGGGCACTGGAGGCCCGCTCCGACGGCGGCGCTGCCGTATCCAACTGCGCCACGCCCGCCGCGTCCGATGTTTCGGCAGGGTTTCCGCCGCGGTAGGGCGCCCCGGCAATGGTCAAGACTTGTGCAGGAACGCTTGTGCGGTTGTGTGGCGGCGCCGATCATTGGCCGAATCGCACCCCTACCTCGCGCGCACGCAGGAGTTCTCGTGACCGTTGGCCAGATAGCGTCCGAGCCGGCAACGGCCCAGACGGAGCGGCAGAAGCTGCGCAAGCATTTCGGCCGCTTCGACATCCTCTTCTTCCTCCTGTGCACCATCGTCGGCGTGGACACCATCGGCACGGTGGCCTCGTCCGGTGCCGAGGCGTTCACCTGGCTGATCGTGCTCGCTGTCGTGTTCTTCGTGCCCTCCGCGCTGCTGACCGCGGAACTCGGGGCCGCGTTCCCCGACGAGGGCGGTCCCTACATCTGGACCAGCCGGGCCTTCGGGCGTCTCGCGGGCGCCGTCAACAACTTCCTCTACTGGATCACCAACCCGGTGTGGCTGGGCGGCACGCTCTCCGTCTCCGCCGTGACGGCCTTCACCACCTTCTTCAACGACGGCAAGGACCTGAGCACCCCGGCCTTCTACGTCTTCACCCTCGTGTTCGTGTGGGTGGGCGTGCTCGCCGCGATCCTCTCCTTCGACGTCGGCAAGTGGATTCCCACCATCGGCGCCTGGAGCCGTTTCGTCCTCCTCGGCCTGTTCACCGTCACCGTCGTGATCTACGGGATCAAGCACGGCCTGCACGGCTTCGGAGCCGGCGACTTCTCGCCGACGTACGCGGGCTTCGTCGGTCTGGTGCCGGTGCTGATGTTCAACTATGTCGGCTTCGAACTGCCCAACACCGCGGGCGACGAGATGACCGACGCCCAGAAGGACGTGCCCTTCGCCATCTTCCGCAGCGCCGCCCTCGCCGTGGCGCTGTACGCACTGCCGATCCTCGGCATCCTGCTCGTCCTGCCGGTCAAGGCCGTCACCGGTCTCGGCGGGTTCATCGACGCGATCCGGCAGGTCTTCACCGTCTACGGCGGCCACGTCGCCTCCGACGGCACGGCCACCCTCAGCGGCGCCGGCAGCCTGCTCGGCGACTTCGCCGCGATCATGTTCATCCTCACGGTGCTGTCCTCCGGCGTCACCTGGATCATGGGTTCCGACCGCGCCCTCGCCGTCTCCGGCTACGACGGCGCCGCGCCCCGCTTCCTCGGCGTCATCTCCAGCCGGTTCGGCACCCCCGTGCGGGTCAACATCCTCAGCGGCCTGGTCTCCACCGTCGTCCTGGTGCTGGCCCACGAACTGACCCACGGCAGCGCGGCCAAGCTCTTCGGCGCGGTCCTCGGCCTCGCCGTCTCCACCACGCTCGTCAGCTACCTGGGCATCTTCCCGGCCCTCGCGGTACTGCGCCGCAAGGCCCCGGACGTCCCCCGCCCGTACAAGGCGCCCATCCCCCGCACGATCAGCGTCGTCCTGACCGTGCTCATCCTGTTCGCCAGCGTGCAGCTGGTCGCCCCCGGGGTCGGCGACCACTGGTTCGGATCCGCCTACGCGCCGGACGGCTGGAGTCACGACGAGCGCTGGAAGTACCTGCTGACGGAGGCCGTCCCGCTCGCCGGGTTCATGCTCCTGGGCGTGCTCTTCTGGGCCTTGGGCAGGCCGACCCGGGCGTCGCTCACCCTTGAGAAATGACCTGATCCACTCCCCCGTGCCCTGCCGCGCGGGCTCATGGCCTCGGGTGCGGCGGCGGTCGGCTTCGGCCTCGCCGCCCGGAGCCGGGCCGTGACCGGTTCCGGGCGGCACCTCGCAGAGATCCCCGCGCCGGACGGGACGCTCGTCATGGACGAGACGTCACTGGCCGCCGCCTCCGACGACTGCGGCCACATCGTGCACCGCCGCCCCGCCGCCGTCCGCCGGCAGGAGGCGACCATTGCCCGGCTGCCGGCCGCGGAGACCGGAGCGGTGCATGTGCGGGTGGGCAATCCGTGGGTCGTCACGCGGGACGCCTGACGGGACACGGCGGCGCGGGCATGTGCCGTTGGCTGCTGAGGGCTCTCGTGACCGATCGTCATGCGTAGCGAGCTGCCGTGGAACGCGGTCCGGCGCAGGTCACCGCGCCGCCTGTCGCTGCTCCCGGATGCGCCGGGCGACCTCGCTGTTCTCGGTCTCCCACCATGGCCGTACGAGATCCGGCGACTCGGTCTGCCCCTCCGTCGGCGCCGCCGGGATCAGTTCCGTCGCCAGGCGGCGGTCCAGTGCTGCGGTCGTGGCGCGTTCGGTGCGGGCCCACTGGACCAGGATGGCGAGCAGGAAGGGCAGGGCCACCAGCTCGGCGATACCGACCATGGCGCCGCCGCCGAGCTGCTGGTCGTGGTGCACGTCCGGCGACCAGGGCGGGGCGTGGTGCAGATACCAGGCGCCGGCGATCAGCGTGCCGTGGGTCATGACCACGATGCCGGGGACGGCGTCGACGATGCCGTCGAGGAACACCAGCGCCGCCCGCACGGGATGGGTGCACCAAGCGGGCAGCGCCTCCTCGCGGGTGAGCACCGGCACCACGAACAGGCAGCCGGCGATCAGTAGGTGCAGATACATCAGCTGGTGCAGCCAGCCATGGCGCAGGGCCGTCTCGAAGTACGGCGTGAAGTACACGGTCAGTTCCGTCGCCAGCACCAGGGCCGTGCTGACCAGCGGGAAGGTGAGCAGGCGTACCAGACGACCGGTCATCGCCCGTTGGACACGCCCGGCGCCATCTTCGGGAAGGGCGCGCACGGCCAGGCGCAGGGGGTCGCCCAGCGCCAGGCCGAGCGGTGCGACGAGGTCGAGCAGGATGTTCTGTACGGCGGCCGGCCAGAACAGCACGTGGTCGTAGACGGCGAGGGCCGACATGGTCGCCACGACGAGGGTGCCGAGACCGAGCACCACGAAGGCGGCGATACGGACCACGGGCCAGCGTTCGCCCCGGCGCCGAAGCCGCAGCACGCCCCAGCCGTACAGGGCGCCCAACAGCACGACGAGGAGCAGCGCGGGCACGTCCGGTTGCCATGAGGACAGCAGCCGCCCCACGGTGAGTTCCGGCGGACCTGCCATCGCGCGCTCCCTCCACGGCGTGTCGGGCCACCCGACCGGACCCGGCCAGGCACTTTACGCCGCCCTCGACCGGCCGGACCGCGCTGTGCCCGGCGATCGGCGCCCGTCATACCGAGCTCATGCCGAACCCTTACCGAGGCGTTCGGCACCAGGTCGACGACGCCGAGGGGGATGTCAGGCCCGGGCCGGCTCCTCGCTGGTCGGCGTTCCCGGCAGCACCGGACCCCAGTCGAAGGGCGGGTCCGGGATGGACTTGCGCAGTGTCGGTGCCACCGCCGACTGGAACAGTTCCAGCGAGTCGCGGTGCTGGATGTCGGTCAGACCGCTCGCGTCCGCGTGCAGGTGGACCACCGTGTGGCCGAACTCCTCGTGGTAGCGGTGCACCTTGTCGATGACCTGCTGCGGGCTGCCGATCAGGGCGGAGCTGCGCTCGACGAAGTCCTCCAGGGTCTCGAAGACGACCGGTAGTCCCGCGCTCTTGAAGAACGCCAGGTTGGACTCGAAGATCGGACGGTAGGCGGCCAGCGCCTCCTGGGTGGTCGGAGCGACGAGGATGCCTGCCGTGCCCGCGCCGACCGCGATCCGTGCCGGGTCGTGGCCGTAGTGCTCCCAGCGCTCACGATAGTGGCGGATCAACTCGGCGTACGGCTCGATGGGGTTGGTGACGTTGGCCGAGAACAGCGGGTCGCCGTAGCGGGCGGCGAGGTCGACCGACTCCTTGCTGGTCGCGCTGCCGTGCCAGACCCGGATCGGCTGCTGGTAGGGGCGCGGCCACACCTCCGCCTCCACCAACTCGGGGCGGAAGCGGGTCGCTGCGGTCACCTTGTCCTGCCGCCAGATCTGCCGGAACACCTCGTAGCTCTCGGCGTTGCGCTCCCACTGGTCCTCGGGCGTGACGTGGAACAGGTCGCGCTGGGCGGCTCCGTTGCCCTTGCCGATGATCAGGTCGAGTCGGCCGCCCGAGAGGTGGTCGAGGGTGGCGTAGTCCTCGTGGGCGCGGACCGGGTCCAGCAGGCTGAGGGTCGTCACCGCGGTGAACAGCCGGATGCGCTTCGTCAGTGCGGCGATGTGGCTGAGCACGACCGGCGGCGAGGAGGAGATGAACGGCCGCT
Source organism: Streptomyces sp. NPDC001157 (assembly GCF_053598255.1). NCBI lineage: Bacteria > Bacillati > Actinomycetota > Actinomycetes > Kitasatosporales > Streptomycetaceae > Streptomyces > Streptomyces sp. NPDC001157. The sequence continues at coordinate 8,459 of NZ_JBSFJW010000057.1, read as the reverse complement.
CGTGCCGCTCTCCCACGCCGAAGCCGTCGAAGCCCAGCTCCTCGGCGAGCAGGGCGTTGTCGAGCACCTCTCGGAACCGGTCGTGGGTGGACTTCCGCACCCCGGTGACCGGGTCCGGGCGGTGCACGATCAGGGTGATCGCGAGGAACTTCACGAGGCTGCCCGCTGGTCGTCGGCCACCTGGTCCGGGTGGGCGAGGCCCAAGTGGTCGCGGAGGGTCGGGCCCTCGTACTCCGTGCGGAAGACGCCCTGTTCCTGGAGCAGCGGGACGACCTTGTCGGCGAAGACGTCGAGGCCGCTGGGGGTGATGTGCGGGACCAGGATGAAGCCGTCGCTGGCGTCGGCCTGGACGTAGTCGTTGATGGTCTTGGCGACGGTGGCCGGTGAGCCGATGAAGTTCTGGCGGTTGCCGGTCTCGATGACGAGGTCGCGGATGGACCAGTTGTTGGCGGCGGCCAGCTCGCGCCACTCGCGGGCGGTGGCCAGCGGGTCGCGGTACATGCGCACCTGGGCGCGGCCCTTGGAGATGTGGTTGTCGCTGACCTCCGGGTCGATGTCGGGCAGCGGGCCCTCCGGGTCGTAGGAGGAGAGGTCCCGGTTCCAGACGAACTCCAGGTGCTTGATGGCGGTGGCCCCGCTGACCTGCTGGCGGCGCACCTCCTTGGCCAGTTCCTCCGCCTCCGCGTCGGTGTCGCCGAGGATGAAGCTCGCGGCGGGCAGGATGAGCAACTGGTCGTGGCTGCGCCCGTACTTGGCGAGGCGGTTCTTGACGTCCTTGTAGAAGGTCCGGCCCGCCTCCAGGGTGGCGTACCGGCTGAAGATCGCGTCGGCGGAGGAGGCGGCGAACTCGCGGCCCTCGTCGGAGTCGCCGGCCTGGAAGATGACCGGGCGGCCCTGCGGGGAGCGCGGCACGTTGAACTGGCCGTGGATGTCGAAGTGCCGGCCGGAGTGGACGAAGGACCCGGCCTTCGCGTCCTTCAGGAAGACGCCGGTCGCCTGGTCGGCGATGATCTCGTCGCCGTGCCAGGAGTCGAAGAGTTCGTGCGCGGTGGTGAGGAACTCCTTGGCGCGGGAGTAGCGCTCGTCCTGCGGGAGGAAGCCGCCGCGGCGGAAGTTCTCGCCGGTGAAGGCGTCCCAGGAGGTGACGACGTTCCAGGCGGAGCGGCCGCCGGAGAGGTGGTCGAGGCTGGCGAACTGGCGGGCCACCTCGTAGGGCTCGTTGAAGGTGGAGTTGATGGTGCCGGTCAGGCCCAGGTGTTCGGTGACGGCGGCCAGCGCGGCCAGGATCGTGAAGGTGTCGGGGCGGCCGACGACGTCCAAGTCGTAGATCTTCCCGCCCTGTTCGCGGAGCCTGAGGCCCTCGGCGAGGAAGAGGAAGTCGAACTTGGCGCGTTCGGCGGTCTGCGCGAAGTGGACGAAGGAGCTGAACTCGATGTGGCTGCCGGCCTTCGGGTCGCTCCACACGGTGGTGTTGTTGACGCCCGGGAAGTGCGCGGCCAGATGGATCTGCTTCAGGGGCTTGCTCATGTCGGTGCGGTCCTTCCGGCTCAGGCGGTGGCGGCGGCGTAGCGGTTGGCGGGGCGGGCAAGGCCCAGCAGACCGCGCAGGGTGTCGGCCTCGTAGGCGGTGCGGAAGGCGCCCCGGCGCTGGAGTTCGGGGACCAGGCCCCGGGTGATGGCGGGGAGGTCGTGCCCGGCGACGGCGGGCCGAAGCCGGAAGCCGCTCAGCCCCGCCTCCCCCAACTCCTGAAGCAGATCTGCGAGTTGGGCGGGCGTACCGGCGAAGATGCGTGCGTCGCTGGTGTACGGCTCTGCCGCGAGGGCGTCGAGGCGGGCGCGGCGGTCCTCGGCGGCGGACTGCTCGTCGTCGAGGAGGACGACCAAGTCGCCGAAGACGTGCACGAGTTCACCGGCGCGCCCCGCGGCCTCCTGTTCGGCGCGGATCTCGGCGACGATGGCACGCGCCTCGTCGGTGTCGTGCGGGGTGACGTATCCGACGTCGGCCTGGCGGGCCACCAGGCGGTAGGGGACGGTCTGGTGGGCGAGAGAGGTGACGAGGGGTTGGCCCTGCGGCGGGCGCGGGGTGATGGAGGGGCCTTTGACGCTGAAGTGCTTGCCCTCGAAGTCGATGTAGTGCAGTTTTTCGCGGTCGATGAAGCGGCCGGTGGTCACATCGCGGATCTCCGCGTCGTCCTCCCAGCTGTCCCAGAGCCGGCGCACGACCTCGACGTAGTCGGCGGCCTCGTCGAAGAGGTCGGTGAGCCGTTCCTGTCCGGCCGGGCTCCGGAGTTCCTCCAGGTTGATGGGCGGAAAGGTGCGGCGGCCGAAGTGGTCGGCCTCGTGCGGGCGGGCGGTGATCTGCACGCGCAGCCCGGCGCGGCCGGTGCTGACGTAGTCGAGGGTGGCGATCGCCTTGGAGATGTGGAACGGCTCCGTGTGGGTGGCGATCACGGTCGGCACCAGGCCGATGTGCCGGGTGAGGGGCGCGATGCGGGAGGCGATCAGTACGGCGTCGAGGCGACCGCGTACCTCGTCGGTACGGCCGTCCAGCTCGCCGTAGTGCGAGGACTGGAGGCCGAGGCCGTCTTCGAGGGTGACGAAGTCGAGCAGTCCGCGCTCGGCCTCGGCGACCTGGTCGGCCCAGTATCCGGCGGTGAACAGGTCCCGGGGGCGGGCGACTTGCTCGCGCCAGGAGGCGGGATGCCAGCCGGTGCCGTCGAGGGCGACGGCAAGGTGCAGGTGGGAAGCGGGAGTTGAGGACACGAGGGTGCCTTCCTGGAGGTCCGTACGAGATCGCCGGCCCGCTGGATCGGGGCACAAGGCGGCAGGGGAAACCGGTCAGGAGCAACAGAGGGCGCCGGCCACGCGCTGGAGGTCGATATGGGGCCGGGAATGGAGGCGGACACGGCGGCGCGGATTGTGGGCGCGGACGCAGAGTGCACGTGTCACGTCCCACACCTCCGCCTGAACGTGCGAACAGTCAGCCTTCGACAAGGACAACGCCACGGCTATGCCGTTTCTTCCAGGGCGACGGCTCCGGTCGGCCGTACGAGCGAGAACACCGTGCGGCGGCGCAGGGTGAAGCCGATCGACTCGTAGAGCCGGATGGCGTTGGAATTGGTGGCCCTGGCGTGCAGGAAGGGGCGCTCGCCGCGCTCCTTGATGCCGGCTGCGACGGCGCGGACCAGGCGGGTGGCCAGGCCCCGGCCTCGGTGGGCGGGGTCGGTGCACACGGCGCTGATCTCGGTCCAGCCGGGCGGGTGGAGGCGTTCGCCGGCCAGGGCGATCAGCCGGCCGCGATGGCGGATGCCGAGGTAGGTGCCCATTTCGACGGTGCGGGGCAGATAGGGGCCCGATTCTGTGCGGGCGACCAGGTCGAGGATCTCGGGGACGTCTTCGGCGCCGAGCCGTACGGCTTCGGGGTCGGGTTCGGCGCGCAGGCTCGTGTCCACGAGCTGGACGCCGTGTCCGGTGCGCAGGATCTCCCATCCGGCCGGTGCCTCGGTCACTCCGCGCACCGAGGCGGTGCCGTCGGGGCCGACGAGGGTGGCCAGGTCGGCCCAGGCCCGCGGGTCGCCGGTGTCGGTGACGGCGTAGAAGGGGGCCACGTCCTGCCGGTAGCGGGCGGCGCGGCCGACGCGCTCGGCGAAGTGGGCGTGCGGGCCGGTGAGGGCCGCCCAGGCGGGGTTGTCCAGAAGGCGTGAGGAGGTGGCTTCGATGCTGGTGGCGGACATCGTGGGGCGGTCTCCGAGAGGGCAAGGGGCTCCGGGAAGTGCGGGTGCGTTCCCGCGCCGATGCGGCAGCGGCTGGTGTCGCGGCGGCGGGCGGCGTGTGTGCGTGCCTGAACTTCCGTGGAACCGCTCGGGCGCGGGGACCCCGCCGCGGGGCGGCGGCGGGGTCCCCTGTCTGGGGCGGGTCAGGAGTTGTCGAGCGGCAGGCCGGGCGGGTTGACCTCGGACTTGGCGACGGCCTCGTTGGAGAGGTTCCAGGCCTTCAGCCACTTCGCGTACTGGCCGTTCTTGATCAGGTGGTTGATGGCGTCCGCGAGCGGCTTGGCGAGGCCGCTGTCCTTCTTGGCGGTGGCCGCGATCAGGCCCTGCAGCGAGGCACCGGCGCCGGAGTAGGTGCCCGCGTTGCGCGTCGGGTTGGGCGTCTTCGCGGACTGGGTGATGTGGTACGCGATGCCGGGGTTCGGTCCGAAGAAGGAGTCGATCTTGCCGCTGTTCAGGGCCAGGTAGGTGCCGTTGCGGTCCGGGTAGTACTTGACGGTGAGCTTCTTGCCCTCGCTCTCCAGCTTCTTCTTCCACTCCAGGAGGATCTTCTCCTGGTTGGTGCCGGCACCGACGGAGACGGTCTTGCCCGCGAGGCTCTCGTAGTTGCCGTCGAAGTTCCACTTGCTGGACTTCAGCACCTCGAAGCCGAGGTTGTCCTTGCGGTAGGAGGCGAACTCGTACTTCTTCTTGCGCTCCTCGGTGTCGGTGACGTTCGAGAAGGCCACGTTCACCTTGCCGCTGTCGATGCCGACGAAGAGGTTCTCCCAGGTGAAGTTCTTCAGCTCGGGCTTCAGGCCGAGGACCGCGGCGACCAGGCGGCCGAAGTCGGGCTCGGCTCCGGTGAGGGTCTTCTGGTCGCTGCCGACGTAGGCCAGCGGGGCGAACCCGGCGGGCAGGGCGCCGATGCCGATCTCCAGCTTGCCGCTGCTCTTCACGGACTTGGGCAGCTCCGCGCTGATCGACTTCACCTCGGAGACCTTGAGGCCGGTCTGCTCGGCGGCGCCGTTGGAGAGCTGTCCGACGGTCACACTGCCGGCCGCGCCGGTCGTGGTGGCGGCGTCGCTGTCCCCACCGCAGGCGGCGAGCCCACTGGCGAGGGAGGCGACCGCGGTCGCCGCGGTGATGCCGCGTATCAGGCTGCGTCGGGTGAAGTGGACAGACATGGCCGTTCCTTGTCGCTCAGGAGGGTGATGAGGGTGGTGGCGTGGGGGGAAATCGTGGGTGCGCCGGGCGCGTGCGGTGGGTCAGAGGACCTTGCTGAGGAAGTCCCTGGTGCGCTCGTGCCGGGGCTTGTCGAGGACCTCGGAGGGCGGGCCCTGTTCGACGATCCTTCCGCCGTCGATGAAGACGACCCGGTCGGCGATCTCGCGGGCGAAGCCGATCTCGTGGGTGACGATGACGAGGGTGGTGCCGCTGGTCGCCAGGTCCTTGATGACGGCGAGGACTTCGCCGACGAGTTCGGGGTCGAGGGCGGAGGTGGGCTCGTCGAAGAGGATGACGCCGGGGCGCAGCGCGAGGGCGCGGGCGATGGCGACGCGCTGCTGCTGGCCACCGGAGAGCTGGCGCGGATAGGCGCCGGTCCTGTCGGCGAGACCGACCCGGCCGAGCAACTCGCGGGCCAGTTCCTGGGCTTCGGGCTTGCTGAGCCTGCCGGTGGCGACCGGGGCGGCGGCCACGTTGTCCAGGACCGTCAGGTGCGGGAAGAGGTTGAAGTTCTGGAAGACGAAACCGATCCGGCCGCGCTGGGTGAGGATGGCCCGCTCGCTGAGCTCCTTCAGCCGGTCGCCGTGCCTCTTCACGCCGATCAGTTCGCCGTTGATGCTGACGTGGCCGATCTCCGGCTTCTCCAGGTGGTTGATGACCCGCAGCAGGGTGGACTTTCCGGAGCCGGACGGTCCGAGGATGACGGTCACCTCGCCCGGCCGCACCGTCAGGTCGATGCCGTTCAGCACGCGGTGGGCGCCGTACCACTTGTGCACGTCGTGCACCTCGACGGTCGCGGCCTCGACGCCGGCCAGCGGTTCGAGGGTCTCGGCGCTCATACGGCGGCCTCCCTGCGGATACGGGCTCGCAGGTCGGTGAGACCGGTGCGGAGCTTCTGCAACGGTGTCGGCGGCAGGGAGCGGGTGGCGCCCCGGGCGAAGTACCGCTCGACGTAGAACTGGATGACGGAGACGACGCTGGTCAGGATCAGGTACCAGACGGTGGAGACCAGCAGCAGCGGCACGATGTCGCCGGGGTAGGTGGCGCCCATGGACTGTGCGGTGCCGAACAGGTCGAGCAGCGAGACGTAGAAGACCAGTGAGGTGCTCTTGATCAGGCCGATGAGCTGGTTGACGTAGTTCGGGGTGATCGAGCGCAGCGCCTGCGGGAAGACGATCTTCGTGAACTGGTAGCCCTTCGGCAGTCCGAGGGCGGCTGCCGCCTCTTGCTGGCCCTGGTCGACGGAGAGGATGCCGCCGCGGACGACCTCGGCCGCGTAGGCCGCCTCGTTGAGGCTGAGGCCGATGACGGCGACGACCATGTCGGTGGCGAGCTTGGACTCGTCGAAGGTGAGGAAGGCGGGTCCGAAGGGGACGCCGACGCTCAACGTCTCGTACAGGGCACTGAAGTTGTAGAGGAAGAGCAGTACCACGATGAGCGGGATGGAGCGCAGCGCCCAGATGTAGGTCCAGCTGACGGCGCGCAGCACCGGGCTCTTCGAGAGCCGGGCCAGGGCGAGGACGATACCGCCGGCCAGGCCCAACACCGCGCTGTAGGCGGCGACTTCGAGGGTGATGAGCAGGCCGTCGAGGATGTTGGGCCGCAGGAACCAGTAGCCGAAGCGGTCCCACTGGTAGAACGGGTTGGTCGTCAGGCCGTGTACGAACTGGGCCGCGAGGACCAGGACGACGGCGGTGGCAATCCAGCGTCCCGGCCTGCGCAGCGGCAGAACTCGCTGTGCCGCGAGGGGCTTTGACGGTTCGTCGGCGGGCGGCGCATCGGCGAGGGCGACGGCGGCGCCAGGGGGTTCACTCATGGTGGGCTCCGGCGGAGTGGGACACCCCGGCGGGCCGCGGCAGCCGTGCGCTGGAGCGGCTTGCTCAGCGCACGGATGTGCAGGGGCACCGGGGGTGTGGAGGACAACGACACACCGCGCGGGCGGTGTTCGTCAGGGAGTGCGGGGGCTGCGGTGAGGTGTCAGCCCCGACAGCGGGCACAGCCCGGTGCGGTACACAGTGCGCTGTTCACGCGGAGCAGATCGACAGCGCGGTCGGCGGCGAACAGGTTCAGCAGGCTCGCGTACGGCTGTACGCAGCCCTGAGGGCGGCGGACGGCCGTCCTGGGAGCTGCGTGCATGGCGTCACCATCACTGTTCCGGCCCTCGTGGGCCTCGCGCTTACCGAAAGGTGGGCAAAGTTAAGACAGTAGCCGGAGGGAATGTCAACGCCGGTCCACCGAGTGGAACGGCTAGCGGGCGGCGTGTGCCGTCCAGTCCAGGATCTGGACGGCGGCTCCGGCGGCCTCCAGGCCCTGGCAGCGGGCATGGTGGCGCCGGGCGATGCCGTCCAGGTCGAGATGGGTGCCGAAGGCCGGATGGGCGGCCAGACGGCGGGCGTAGGCCCACAGAGTGGGATGGTCGGCGATCCGCTGGACGGCGGAGGCGTCCAGGTGATTGCGGTGCACGGTGTCGAGTTGGACCAGCCCGACCCACAACTCGACGTCCGCGGCGGTGATTTCGTCACGGATCATGTGCGTCCGTCCGACCAGCCACCGCTCCAGCGCACCGAGCGTTTCGAGCAGCGTCTCCAGCGCCGCCGCACGCTCCGACTCCTCACCGCCGGCCGATCCGGCGCGCTGCGCGGCCTGTTGGATGCCGTGCGCGCACATCCGCTCGACGGCCTCGATCTCCGACTCCGCGCCGCACGGATACGGCGAGGGCCGGTCGCTGCCGAAGCGGCGGGCGAGGTCGCGCATGATGTCCGGGGCGTGCGTGCTGACGATCCGCCCGGACCAGTCGTCGCTGAGCACGGGCGCGAGGGCCGGGCCGGTGTAGTGGTGGGCGCTCGCCTCGTACAGCGGGCGCAGGGCGCAGTGGCTGCCGTCGGGGGTGTCGGGGACGGCGGGCAGGAAGGTCGCCGGACAGACGGTGTCCAGGCCGAGCAGGCTGTGGGTGACGGCGATGCGCAGGCCGTCGGGACACGCGGTCGACAGATGGAGGCGGTAGCGGCCCGGTACGGCGTAGTGACCGCTGCGGGCGTCGCTGCCGATGCGGCCGCGGAAGGCGGGCGCGGGCTGGGCGGAGGTGTGGGCGGCGAGAGGCGTGACAGACATGGATCTCCCCGGGAGAGGGCGCGGACGTACGCGCGGCGGAAGCGACGTCGGGCAACTCAGCCCTGGGGGCTGATCGCACTGCAGACACGCTGCAGATCGATGTGACGGCGGGAGGTGAGGAGAGGCGGACGGATCACTCGGACGGTGACCGGCTCAAGGCGCCCCATGCGTTTCCCTACCTATTCACTAGGATTCTCTCCTGGAGTGTCGTTCCGGCTCGGAGCCACGTCAAGAGGGCCGTCCCGCAATGCGGACAGCGCGGTGGACACAGCCCCCGCCTAGGGTCTGTTGTGAAAGTGCTGGTCACAGCCACTCATTGAGGACTGCGACCAGCACGGTCGCTTCGTAGCGGACCGCGAGTTTGTCGTACCTC